>CAYOTJ010000809.1:0-1504 GCA_964406855.1 uncultured Saprospiraceae bacterium | reverse complement strand
GGAGGTGACCAATGCAGAACTGCTTATCGAAGCAGCCGCAGATACAGATTTTGGCACTTCCCGGCCTGGCCAAGTGACGTTTTCCTGGACGGATCCATTGTTAACCGGCTTTAGCCTGCAACCCGGCGACACCCTGCTCATGCTGTCTTTCCGGGCCCGACGCACCGGCTCGGCAGAGCTCGCCATTACCAATTACCCGACGACTCTGGAGGCCATTAATTCCTTGGATCAACTTGTGCCCATCCACTCGCTTCCGGCCGCCACCACCGTAATGCCTGGCGCATACGTCTACCCCGGCGATATGGACGCTAACGGGGTTGTCAATCATTTCGACTTACTCAGCCTCGGCCTCGCTGCCGGCAACAGCCAGCCCGGCGGCGCGCCCCGCGCCGATGCCGCCACCGCTTGGGCGGCCCAGCCCGCCCTGGCCTGGCAGGCCCATACGCCCGCCAGCCACATCAACTTAGCCCATGCCGACGCCGATGGCGACGGCGCTCCCACGCCCGCCGATGCTCTTTGGGTAGCCCAGCACTATGGGCAGCAAAACGAGCATTCAACCGGCGACCCCATGGCCCATACCGATCTGCCCGTTGCGCCCATGAGCATCCATCCGCCTCTGTATGTGCGCGCCGATAGCTTGTACCCCGAAACCGAGCTGGCGGCTTTCGATCTGGTGTTGGGCGAAGCCTCGGCGCCCGCCTCCGACGTCTACGGCTTAGCCTTTAGCATCTACTACCAACCCGAGCGGATAGCGCCGGGCTCCATGAGCGCCACCTTCGAGCAGAGCTGGCTCAATGGGGCCGGCGCCCTGACTTTTGTGCGCGACCATCCCGAGCTGGGTCGCATCGACATCGCCATCACCCGCACCGACGGACAAACCGCCACCGGCGCCGGCGCCATTGGTCAACTGCGCTTCGCGCCCCAAGTGTCGGCCTCCGATGAAACGGAAGCCCTGCACTTCCGCCCCGATCACGTCATGTACATCAATGCCGCCGAGCATCAAATGCCCGTAGACGCCCTCGCCACCTCAGCCCCCGTGGCAGGCGGCGCAGTCACCGCTTCCGCCCCCGAGCCCGAGGCCGGAGCGGCCATTCGGGTATACCCCAATCCGACCGCCGACCAAGTCTTCATCCATGCCGATGGCCGGCCCATAACGTCCGTAACGTGCTGGAATGCCGACGGCCGGCTGGTGCGCCGCTTTGGCACAGGCACTACAGCAGCAGACCTTAGCGGCCTGCCCGCCGGAACCTACACCCTGAAAATACAGGGCGCCGACGGCTGGGTAGCAAGTAGTACCGTAATGAAACATTGATGAAGTTGAGGGCGTGCCCCCCGGCCCCTTTGGCGTTTTGCCCTGGCGAAGGGCGGTCGCTAACGGGGCCGGGGGTCGCCGCGTCCTCGCTATGCTCGGCCGGGTAAACGTGTTCCGCCCTCGCCCTCGCTCTGCTCGGTCGGGTAAATATTATGGGGGCCGCCCACTTTGTATTTGGCTAAACCCCGGTTC
>CAYOTJ010000808.1:0-1505 GCA_964406855.1 uncultured Saprospiraceae bacterium | reverse complement strand
CATTGCGCACCAGCAGATATTTCCCGTGTTCTGCTGCTCGGCCGAGCGCAATATGGGCAGCGGTCGCATCATGGGCTTCATCAACGACATCTGCCCCAGCCCGGCCGACCGGCCCGCCGCCAAATTGGCCGATGGCAGCTCCCTCGAATGCAAATCCGCCGACCCGGCTACCTCCATATTCATCTTCAAAACCATGTCGGAGCCCCGCGTGGGCAATGTGTCCTACTTTAAGGTATACTCCGGCGTCATCCATGCCGGCGACGAACTCATCAACGCCGCCAACCGCAACCACGAACGCTTTGGCCACATCGCCATAGCCAACGGCAAAGACCGCATCGACCTCCACGAGCTGCGCGCCGGCGACATAGGCGTAGCCGTCAAGCTCAAAGACGCCCACACCAACCAAACCCTCAACAGCAAAGGCAGCGATCGCCAGATCGCTCCTATGGTATTCCCCGAATCGCGCATTCGCACCGCCGTAGAAATATCCGGTAATAACAAAGGCGACATCGAAAAAATGATGAAGGGCATCCACCTCATCGAAGAGGAAGCCCCCACCCTGCACGTAGAGCACCCGCCCGCCCTCAAGCAAATCCTCCTCCACGGCCAGGGCCAACTGCACCTCGACCTCGTCAAGTATCGCCTCGAAAAGGTCTACGACATCCACATCGACTTTGTGCGCCCCCGCATCGACTACCGCGAGACCATCACCCGCGCTGCCGATACCATGTATCGCCACAAAAAACAAACCGGCGGCGCCGGCCAGTTTGCAGAGGTACACATGCGCATTGAGCCCTACCACGATGGCATGCCCGACCCCCAAGGCCTCACCGTGCGCAACAAAGACGTGGAAGAGCTACCCTGGGGCGGCAAGCTCGCCTTCTACTGGTGCATCGTCGGCGGCTCCATCGACGCCAAGTACAGCAACGCCATCAAAAAAGGCATCATGCAAAAAATGGAAGAAGGCCCACTCACCGGCTCCCGCTGCCGCGACATCCGCGTCAGCATCTTCGATGGCAAGATGCACGCCGTCGACTCCAACGATATGGCCTTTATGCTGGCGTCTACCCAAGCCTTCCGGCAAGCCTTCCGCGAAGCCGGGCCCCGGATACTCGAACCCATCTTCGACCTCGAAGTGCTCTGCTCCGATGATGTCATGGGCGACATCATGGGCGACCTCCAGACCCGCCGCGCCATCATCACCGGTATGGACGCCGACGGCCACTATCAGAAAATCATGGCCAAAGTGCCCCAGGCGGAAATGTACCAGTACGCCTCCACCCTGCGCCAGCTCACACAGGGCCGCGCCAAGTTTTCGCGCCGCTTTGCCGAATACCAGGCCACCCCGCCCGATGTGCAGGCGCGCCTCATAGAGGCCCACAAGGTAGAGGAAGTGGAAGCCTGAGGCAGCTCATAAAACAATGCTGTAACCAACCAGCTGCCATAGCCGTCGGCGCCAGCCGGCGGCTTTTTGTTTTTCTACTTGTTTTGGGCGCATCCCCGGC
>CAYOTJ010000807.1:0-1511 GCA_964406855.1 uncultured Saprospiraceae bacterium | reverse complement strand
GGATCGAAGAGTGCCAGGTGCTCGGCCTCATCCACTGCCATACCACCTACAGCGACGGGCTGCACAGCCTCCCCGAGATGGCCGCTCATGCCAGGGCCTTGGGCTTTGCCTACATAGGCGTCACCGATCATTCGAAGTCGGCCTTCTATGCCAATGGCTTGCAGGAAGAACGGGTATGGCGGCAAATGCGCGAAATCGACGAACTCAACGCCCAGGCCGCCGACGGCTTCGTCATCCTCAAAGGCATCGAAAGCGACATCTTAGCCGATGGCAGCCTCGACTATCCGCCCGATGTGCTGGCGGCTTTCGACTTCATCATCGCCAGCGTGCACGCCAACCTGCGCATGGACGAAGACAAAGCCACCCGCCGCCTCGTGGGCGCCATTGAAAACCCCTATACCAGCATACTGGGCCACCCTACCGGCCGGCTGCTGCTGTCGCGCCCCGGCTACCCCATCGATCACCGCAAGGTCATCGACGCCTGCGCCGCCAACGGCGTCGCCATAGAGCTCAATGCCAGTCCGTACCGCCTCGATCTCGACTATGCCTGGATAAGCTACGCTCAGGAGCGCGGCGTACTCGTCAGCATCAACCCCGACGCCCACAGCCGCGAAGGCATGCGCGACGTCCGCTACGGGGTGCTGGCGGCCCGCAAAGGAGGCCTTACCGCCGAAGGCTGCCTCAATGCCCGAGCCGACGCCGGCGCATTTTTGGGCGCGCTCAGGCGCTCTTCGTAAACAATTCCATTAACATCTCGTTAAGAATATTTGGAAGTCGGTTAACAGCCAATATGCCAACAAGCATTAATTTTGCATCAGATTTCCAATGAAGCTATTTTTAAATCAAAATCATCGAATACCAATGCTGAAGCAAGCACAATCACTGTTGCTGGTAGCCGTTATCGCCCTCTTCGCAGTAAGCTGCCAGAGCGGCAATCAGGATGTTCGCAACGCAGCCGTTGAGAACGCACAAAATGCCAACCCGGTTCAACCGGCTAACCCGGCTGACCCCAGCGCCGCTCCGGCCGCTCCGACGGGCCCCACGACGACCATGGAGTTTGCCGAAACGACCTTCGACTTCGGCACCGTTGAAGACGGCGAAGTAGTAGCGCATACCTACAACTTCAAGAATACGGGCAGCGAGCCCCTGATCCTGAGCGACGCCAAAGGCAGCTGCGGTTGCACGGTGCCCAAGTGGCCCCGCGAGCCCATCGCTCCCGGCGCATCCGGCAACATCACGGTAGAGTTCAACTCGAAAGGCAAAGGCGGCAAGCGCAACCAAAAAGTTACGATTACGGCCAACACCAACCCGCCCCAGACCTTCATCTACCTGACGGGTGAAGTAAAAGGCGGCGAAGCGCCTGCCGTACAGGTTACGCAGTAATTTTGCCGATGGCTTGCCCACTATCTCGTGGGCGGCGCAAAACAACCCGGGCGTTCTCTCGCAGAGCGCTCGGGTTGTTTATAGTTCTCCAAGCCAAGATTTGTGAATCTTGACTTGCTCTTTTTCCG
>CAYOTJ010000806.1:0-1512 GCA_964406855.1 uncultured Saprospiraceae bacterium | reverse complement strand
CTCCAGCTCTGCCTTCAAGCCCGCGAACCGCTCCGCAAAATCAAAGTCGTCTTCATCATCGGGCAGGCCCACGTAGCGGCCGGGCGTGAGCACATAGTCGAGCTCCGCTACTTTGCTGATGGGCGCCGCCGCGCAAAAGCCGGGGATGTCGGTATAAGATCCGTTGGGGTTTCTCCAGTTGTGGTAGGTGTTGGCTATTTGGGCGATGTCGTCGGGCGAGAGCTCGCGGGTGCGCCGATTGATCAGGTGGCCCAGGTTTCGGGCATCGATGAATAAAATCTCCTGGCTGCGGTCGCGGAATGCGCCGTTGGTCCTATTGCGGCTCATAAACCACAAGGCGGCGGGGATTTGGGTATTCAAAAACAATTTGGCGGGCAGGTTCACGATGCAGTCGATGAGGCCGTTGTCTACCAGGGCTTTGCGGATGTCGCCTTCGCCCGAGGTTTTGGAGGTCAGCGCCCCTTTGGCCAGCACCACCCCGGCTTGCCCATTGGGCGCTAAGTGATAGATAAAATGCTGCATCCAGGCGAAGTTGGCGTTGCCTGCGGGAGGCGTGCCGTATTGCCAGCGCCCGTCGGTGCGCATGAGGTCGCCGCCCCAGTCGCTCACATTAAAGGGCGGATTGGCGATGATGTAATCGGCCTTCAGGTCTTTGTGGGCGTCGTTGAGGAAGGAGCCTTCGTTGTTCCATTTCACCTGCGCGCTATCGATGCCCCGAATGGCGAGGTTCATTTTAGCTAATCGCCAGGTCGTTTGGTTGCTCTCCTGCCCATAAATGGATATGTCGTTGACGCGCCCGGCATGGCTGTCTACAAACTTCAAACTCTGCACAAACATGCCCCCCGAGCCGCAGCAGGGGTCAAACACCCGGCCTTTGTAGGGCTCCAGCATCTCTACCAAGAGCTCTACGACGCTTCTGGGGGTATAAAACTGGCCCCCTTTTTTGCCCTCGGCCAGCGCAAACTCGCCCAAGAAGTATTCAAAAACATGGCCCAGCACATCGGCGCTGCGGGCCTTGGCATCGCCTAAGGCGATGTTGCTCACCAAGTCGATGAGCTGGCCTAAGCTGGTCGGATCCAGGTTATCTTTGCCATATACCTTGTTCAATACGTCTTTGAGCGCGTTATTTTCCCTTTCGATGGCGTCCATGGCATCATCCACAAAGCGGCCTATTTCAGGCTGCCGGGCTTTCGATTGCAGGTAAGCCCAGCGGGCCTCTTGCGGCACGAAGAACACATTTTCTGCTTTGTATTCATCCCGGTCTTCGGGGTCGGCGCCGTTGGCTTCCTCTGCTTTTAGCCGGGCATAGAGTTCTTCAAAGGCATCAGAAATGTATTTCAGAAAGATCAGTCCCAATACAATATGCTTGTACTCAGCGGCATCAATATTTTTGCGGAGTTTGTCTGCGGCTTTCCAGAGCTGCTTCTCTAAGGGTTCCTCCGCTGCTGCTTTTTGTTTGGCCATGGTCTGCTGTCGCGTGTTCGTTGGTTTATCGTTCTCCAAGCCAGGAGC
>CAYOTJ010000805.1:0-1514 GCA_964406855.1 uncultured Saprospiraceae bacterium | reverse complement strand
ACCCTTATCCCTATGCGCCGACGGCAGCGGTTATGGCGCAGGCGCAGGCCTGGTCGACGGCCTTTGAGCAGTACATTGCCGACTGGACGCTGGGGCTTGTACCCGATAGCATCCCCGACAGCCTCATCCCGCAGGGGATTAGCGATAGTAAAAATTTCTACCTCAAAGACCCCGACGAGGTAACGGCGGCCGAAACCTGGGCCGTGCGCTATGCCAGGCCCATCAACAAAGACTCGCTGCTCACGGGCATTCCCGATCCCAAGATCACGTATTTGTTCTTAGGCACAGCCTTGGCGCCTTTGGCAGCAAGTTGGTCATAGAAGGAGGGTTCCCCCGATGCCGCTTTTTTTTCCTCCAGATCACCCAGCCGCTGAACGGGAGCGAGTACTACGCGCAGCGGCAGTTTGGGGCCGCGGAGGTGGCCGTTGTAGATGCCGACATAGCGCCGCTGCCCGGGCATACCAACCCCTTCAGGTTAGGCGCCAACCGCAATGCCGAAGACCGAAGCTACCGCCTGACGTTCGACTTAGCCTTAGGCGACCCCACCGACCTCAATACCGGCGCGCATACCTATCCCTACCGCAAGAACAGCAACAACCGCACCGGGGCCCTGCTCGCCTATCAGGGGCCGCTGGGCCATAAAACGCTGGCCGGCACGCCCTTGCCCACGCCCGGCGACTGGAACCTGGGGGCCGTATGGGTGCGCATCTACGAACCCGACGAAGGAACCGGCCCCTTGGGCGGCGTGGAGATGCCCAAGGTCTGGTTTGAGCTGCCCAATGGCGCCCGATATTTTGTAGGATCCGACTTTTCGGCCCTACAGCAGCGGGCCGATCAAACCATCGCCAATCGGGTGACCAACGACGCGCCCAACCCCAACTTCGGCCCCAATACCGGCTGGTATAAATCGTGGGAAATATCGCGCAGCATACTCACCGGCATCTGCCAGAGCAATGGCTGGAGCCGGGCGGATAGCGGCGCCCGGGTGCGGGATATTGCACTGGGCTGGACCGGCCGGGGCGAGTTTCAGCCCAGCGCCTCCGCCCGCATAGAGCCCCATGCCACCACCAACAACTACATTTCCTACCTGGGCCGCTCGGTGGTGGTGCCGCCGGGGCGGGTGGCCGTGCTCACGGGTAAGCTGCCTACCTTCCCGTCTACGCGCAACGGAGAGGCAACCATGCAGGGCGGGCAGGTGCGCTACTGGAGCATCTGCGGCATCGATCAGGATCCCTTTTCGCCTCTGCCCGCTACTACGGTACACGCCATCAGCGATGCCGAGGTGGTTGCCGACCCCAACCGAAACTACATCATCGCCTACTCGAGGCCCGAAGACCGCCCCCTCAACGCTACGGCGCAAAACGGGGTGTCGTGGGTAGATTGGGGCACGCAGAGCTATCTGGGGGTGCTCATGCGCTGGCTCTGCGTGGCCCCCGACTGGCGCTTTCCGCTGGCGCCCCATGAGCACAACCTCGACTGGGCCCACTCGGAGTGGACGGGCTCGCAGTACGACA
>CAYOTJ010000804.1:0-1515 GCA_964406855.1 uncultured Saprospiraceae bacterium | reverse complement strand
TGCTTGATTTCTGGTTTTTGGCCTGCCGCCCATGCCTCGCAGAATTTCCAGGCGTAGACGCGCTGCAAGCGGGCTTCCCCCGGGCTTCCGTACAGGTAATTGCCTTTGCCAATGATCCCATGCCCGCATTAGAGGCGGCCCTGCTGAATAAGCGCCACTTTGCCTTGCGTATCGTCAGCGACGTCTATATCCCTTACGGTTTATACCCTACCAAAATCCTGTTAGACCGGCGCGGCGGCATCGTCGACTATCAAACGGGCGGCAGCGCCACTCCCGAAGCCGTACAGAGCATTCTGAATAAGTATCGTCCGCTCATCATCGGCCTGCTGTAGGCTTAGGCCGGCTTAACAGGGGGCGGCGTTGCGCTGCCATCCGGGCCGTCCGCATCTTTTACGGACTTAAGCAGGTCTTCTGTTGCTTTTTCCAATTCTTCTATGTTCTGCTGTCGGGCGGCGCCTCCGCTGCGGCGGGTGCGTTTGCGGGGTTTTTGACTTTCAGCGGCATCCTCATCATTGTCGTCTTCGGGCGGCTCGGGCAGGTTCACGGCGCCAGGAAAGGGCTCTTTGCTAAAAACTAAGGCCTCGGCCGCCAAATCACAGTAAATGGTATCGCCGGCGGTAAAAGCGCCCGAGAGCAAGTGCTTGGATAATTCGTCGGTGAGCTCCTGTTGAAGCACCCGCTTCATGGGGCGGGCGCCAAACTGTGGTTCGTAACCCTTACCTGCCAACCAGTTTACGGCCCGATCGCTCATTTTGAGCACTAAGCCCTGGCGCGCCAACAGCTTATCGGTCTTTTTCAGCAACAATAGTAGTATTTGGCGTATCTCGTCTTTGGTCAGCGGCAGGAACATGATGCGATCGTCGATGCGATTGAGAAACTCCGGCCGCAGGTTTTCCTTCAGGGCATTGAACACCTCCTCCCGGGTAGTTGCAATGATCTCATCGCGCTTATCGGCGCCGGCTTCCTCTAAGTCTTCAAAATTTTCGAGTATCGTCTCAGCCCCCATATTGGAGGTCATGATGACGATGGCGTTTTTAAAGTCGGCTACCCGCCCTCGGTTATCGGTTAGGCGGCCGTCGTCGAGCACTTGCAGCAGGATATTGAAGGTATCCGGATGCGCTTTTTCAATTTCATCGAGCAGAATGATGGAATAGGGCCTGCGGCGCACAGCCTCCGTCAGTTGGCCGCCCTCTTCATAGCCCACATAGCCAGGAGGGGCGCCCACCAATCGGCTCACGCTATGGCGCTCCTGGTATTCGCTCATGTCGATGCGCGTAAGGGCTTTTTCATCGTCGAAGAGCACCTCAGCCAAGGCCTTGGCCAGTTCGGTTTTACCCACGCCCGTAGGCCCCAGGAAGATAAACGAGCCGATAGGCCGCCCTTGATCCTGCAAGCCGGCCCGGCTGCGGCGTACGGCATCGGCTATGGCCCGCACCGCTTCATCCTGGCCAATGACGCGCTTGTGCAGCTCCTCTTCCAATCGCAGAATTTTATCCCGCTCGCTCTGCAACATCC
>CAYOTJ010000803.1:0-1526 GCA_964406855.1 uncultured Saprospiraceae bacterium | reverse complement strand
ATTCCACGGGGTAAATCACGCATACCGCTGCACCCCCTCACGCGGCTCCGCAGCGACGCGGGTTGAGGTTGAGGTTGAGCAGGTTATTAAAAGCCCGTCAGTGTTACGCCGGTTCCGGGGGCGTCGGGGTAGTGGGCTTGCCCGGCGGTGTCGATCACAACGCCCTTAGCGGGGTCTTTGGCCAGCAGCAGGGCGCCGTCCATGTCTACATAGTCGAGCCAGGGCGTCAGTTGGGCGATGGCCGAGATGCCTACCGAGCTTTCGGTCATACAGCCAACCATCGTTTTTAGCCCCAGTCGATTGGCTTCAGCTATCATGCGGCGGGCGGGCGTAAGGCCTCCGCACTTCATCAGCTTGATGTTGACGCCGTGGAAGAGGCCCGCGCAGCGGGCTACGTCGGCTTCGGCATGGCAACTTTCGTCGGCAATAACGGGCAAGGCGCAGTGTGCATATACATAGGCCTGCCCCTCGCGGTCGGCGGGTTTGAGGGGCTGTTCGATGAACTCCACGCCCAATTCGCGCAGGGCGGGAGCTAAGGCCACCGTTTGCTCGGCGGTCCAGGCGGTATTGGCATCTACGCGGAAGACGGCTTGGGTATGCTCGCGCAGGGCGCGCACGATGTCGAGGTCGTGGTCGGTACCCAACTTGATTTTATAGATGGGCCAGGGCCGCTCCTGCATTTTGGCGATCATGGTGGGAATATCGGCCATACCAATGGTGTAGCTGGTGGGCGGCAGTGCGCGCCCAATGGGCGGGCGCCACAGTTGGCCCAGTCGCTGCCCGAGCCGCCGGGCCCAGAGGTCGTTGGCGGCCTGGTCGATCATGCACTGGGCAAAGGGCATATCGTGGAGGTGGGGCCGAAGATCTTCCCAGTATTGCTCGGGCGTAGTTAGCGGCGTTTCTTCTATGATTTGGCGGATGCCCTCCAACCGCTTGATGAGGTCGTCGCGATAGACGCCATAGTAAGTAGTGGTGGTGGCTTCGCCATAGCCCGCCTTGCCGTCGGGGTCGCGCAGCTCGGCAATCAGCGTGGGCTGCACCGTCCTCGATTCGTGGGTAATGGTAAAGGCATGCGCCAGCGGCAAGTCGAAAGCGTGCAGATAAAGTTTCATGATGACCTCGGTTGATACGCTGCCAAGGTAAGGTTTTCGGTGCAAATTCCCGGCCTGATGCCCTACCTTTGCGGGCACAACAATTGCTGCGCATCATGCCTGTTTTATCATTGCCCACCTACGACATCACCATTGGTTCGCTTGCCCTGGCGCATCGGCAATGGCTGCTGGAACGGCGGTATGCCGGGATAGTGGTACTTACCGATGAAAACACCCATCGGCACTGCTGGCCGCTGCTGGCACCCTGGTTAGAAGGGATGCCGGTGCAACAGATTGTGGTTCCGGCGGGCGAGGCGCACAAACACCTCGACACCTGCCGCCGGATATGGGACGAGCTCCTGGCTGCGGGCGCCGGCCGGCGTTGGTGTATGCTCAATTTAGGCGGAGGCGTCATAGGCGATATGGGCGGATTTT
>CAYOTJ010000802.1:0-1527 GCA_964406855.1 uncultured Saprospiraceae bacterium | reverse complement strand
GTATTACGCTGGTCTTTACGTCTGATGGCAGCGGCCAAGGCGCCGGCTGGCGGGCTTCTATTAATTGCGTGCGGTCTTGCCAGCGCATTTTTGCCGACTTAGCCATGGCCGCGCCGGAGGTTATGCCGGCCGATACGGGCTGGATTGACGCCTGCCCCGGTCAGCGCATTTTTCTCAACGGCGTGGGCAACTATCCGCAAAACGGCCTCATCTACCAGCATTCCGACCTCACGTCTTCTTTTGAATGGAACTTTGGCGATGGCGGCACCGCCGTAGGCCCCAATGTTTCGCATATTTATGACGAACCCGGGGGCTACACCATTCAATTGACGGTTACCGACCAACTGGGATGTAAGAACATCAACTTCTTAGGCCAAAGGGTGCGCATAGCCCCAAGGCCGAGTTTTAACATCACCGGCGACCTGCCCAACAACATTTGTTCGGGCGACACCCTCAACTTAGCCGCCGCCGTAAACCAATCCGGTACAGACGCAGAGCTAACGGTGCTACCCGGCGTAAGCACTTTCTCTACCGGCGGCATTGTAGCCGACTCGCTCCCCCTACCCGACGGCAATGGCGTGTGCTACCAATCTGTTATAGAAATTTCCGCGTTTAGCCCGGGGCAAACCCTTACCAGCATCAATGACCTGGATGGCATCTGCGTGGTCATGGAGCACTCCTGGTTACACGACTTAGAGATTACCCTTACCTGTCCTTCAGGCAATGAAGTGACCCTTCACAACATTACCGTACCCAATAGCACGGAAGGCGCAGGAGCCACTTTCCTCGGCATTCCAAACGATCCCGATAACCCGCCGGGGTCGGTACAGCCTGGCATCGGCTGGGAATATTGCTGGACGGCAGATGCCACCCGCGGCACCTGGCGACAATACTCCACGGCTAACAACCCGGGCACACTCCCCCCAGGCGACTACAACAGTTTCACCCCCCTCTCCAATTTCGTAGGTTGCCCGCTAAATGGCAGTTGGACCCTGGAAGTTTGCGATCGTTGGGCCATCGATAACGGGATGATCTTTGAGTGGAGCATCAACTTTGCGCCGGAGATATTCCCCGACCTGGAGCAGTTCTCTCCGGCCATCGTCGACTATTCCTGGCAGAATAACCCTACCATTTTCTCTTTTGCACCCGACTCTATCGCCGCAGCGCCTCAAAATGCAGGTACAGCAGTGTATGAGTTTGTGGTTACCGACGAGTATGGCTGCGTTTGGGATTCTACCGTAAACATCAGCGTGTTGCCCCAAACGCACCCCAACTGCGTAAGCTGCGACACCCGCTTCAATGAGCAGGAAGACGTGGTAATTTGTGAAGGCCAGTCGGCCCCATTGAACGTAGGCCCTGCGCCCGGCACGCAAATTCAAACCCCCATTACATTTGAGGCTTTCCCACAGGCGCCTTTTGGTTTCCGGCTGCACGGCCCCAGCAATCCGTTTAATGGCGTCATCAACGTCAACAGCGTAGCGCCCAACCCGCTTACCCAGCCCGCGCTACAAATTGCATCAGTATGTG
>CAYOTJ010000801.1:0-1544 GCA_964406855.1 uncultured Saprospiraceae bacterium | reverse complement strand
CCACCTTTTTGCATTCGTTGGCGCATCGCCTCAATCGGGAGGGGAAGTACGTGGCCGTAGTCTGTTCTTTGGAGTCGGCAGGTTACCCCAGCATAAGCGTGGAAAAAGCCAACAAGGTCTTTATCCGGTCGCTATACCAGATGTCGCACTTATTTTTAGAGGAGTCGTTGCGGCCTGCCAACCCGGATGATTATCTACCTGAAGAATCGTTGTTCAAACAATACCTCAGCGACTGGTGTGGCGCCCTTGACAAGCCGGTCGTGTTGCTCCTCGACGAAGTAGACGCCCTGTACGACGATGTGCTCATCTCCACGCTGCGGCAACTGCGCGACGGCTTTCAGGCGCGGCCTGCGGGCTTTCCGCAATCCATTGCCTTGGTGGGGCTGCGCGACATACGCGAGTACCGGCTGCGCGCCCGGGCCGATAACCCTTCCATCGGGGCCGGCTCGCCCTTCAACGTCAAAGCGGAGTCGTTTTTTCTGCCGGTGTTCAGCCTCGAAGAGGTGCGCGGCCTGCTGCAACAACATACCGATGAGACGGGGCAGGCATTCCCCGAGGAGGTCATCCAAAAGCTGTATGCCTACTCCGGCGGCCAGCCCTGGCTCACCAACGCCTTAGCCAATGAGATCGTAGCCGAAATGCTAAAAAACGACTACGCCCGCCCCATCACGCCCGACTTAGTGGAGGAAGCCAAAGAGCGCCTCATCGCGCAGCGGCAGACGCACTTAGACAGCTTAGTTGACAAGATTAATGAGCCTCGGGTAAAGCCCATCGTTATGCACATCATCAACGGTGAAGCGCCTACTTTTGACGGCTTTGACAATGATATGCGCTACTGCCGCGACCTGGGCATCATCAGTTATGACGACCCCATCCGCTTTGCCAACCCCATCTACCGGGAAATCATCACCCGGATTATGAATTCCGCCTTTCAGCGGGGCATCAATCACGACATCGCCCAGACCTCCTGGTACCTGCGCCCCGACGGCTCTTTGGATATGGACAAGCTGCTGGGGGCATTTGTTACGTTCTACCAGCGACATTCCGAATCGTGGTTGGAGCGTTTTGAGTACAAAGAAGCGGGCCACCAGTTGTTGCTCATGGCCTTCCTGCAGCGCATCATCAACGGCGGCGGGCGCATTGAGCGCGAAATGGCCATCGGCAACGGCCGCACCGATCTGGCGGTATTCTGGAAAGATCAGATCATTCCCATCGAGCTGAAAATGAACCACGATAAATGGTCTCAACCGGAAGGCATTGAGCAATTGGGCCGCTACATGGACAAGTTGGGCCAAAAGTCGGGCTACCTGATCCTATTTGAGAAAAAGTCTTTCGCAGAGCTGCCCTGGGAAGCGCGCCTCCGCAGAGAAATACACGAGGTGAATGGTAAGGAGGTGATACTGCTGGGAATGTGAGACAGATGATGAAGTTACTCTTGCTATATATTTCTCTTTTATCATCAGGCACTTATTGGAGCTGCACGCCCGGACAAGGGATAGCAAGGAGCTCCTGCGACTGGATAGCCCGGCCGCCGCGCCGCCCGT
>CAYOTJ010000800.1:415-1549 GCA_964406855.1 uncultured Saprospiraceae bacterium | reverse complement strand
CGACGCCGTTATGCTCGCCCACGAGATTCACCGCCTCCTGCTCGCGCAGGCCGGCGGCCTGCATGTCTTCTCGGTTCATGAGCACCACCCGCCGCTCGTGGTAGATGCCGCGGTAGCGGTCGTCGAGGCCGTAGATGGTGGTATTAAACTGGTCGTGGCTCCGAATGGTCATCATCACGTAGTGGTCGGCTGGCACATTCCAGCGGGGCGGAGCGTTGAGGGTAAACCGGGCCCGACCCTGGGGCATCGGAAACTGGCCCTCGCGGGGGCCGTTGGGCAGGTAGAAACCGGCCGGCCGGCGCACCTGCCGGTTAAAGTCTTCAAAGCCGGGTACTACGCGGGCGATGGCGTCGCGGATGTTGTCGTAATTGTCCATCATAGCCTGCCAGTCTACACGGCTGCGGGCGCCGAGGGTAGCCTGCGCTAAGCGGGCTACAATAGCCGGCTCGCTGAGCAGATGGGGCGAAGAAGGCTGGAGTACGCCCCGCGAGCTGTGTACGACGCCCATTGAGTTTTCGACAGACACAAACTGAGGCCCCGAGCGCTGCTGGTCGATGTCGGTACGGCCTAAGCAGGGCAAAATCAGCGCCTGCCGCCCGTGGATGAGGTGGCTGCGGTTGAGCTTGGTGGATACGTGTACCGTGAGGCGGCATTTGCGCAAGGCGTCGGCAGTGTATTCCGTATCGGGGCTGGCAGACAGGAAGTTGCCGCCCATAGCAAAGAAAACCTTGGCCTTGCCCTCGTGCATGGCCCGGATGGCGTCGACGGTAGCGTAGCCGTGGCTGCGGGGCGGATTGAAGCCAAACACCTCCTGTATCTTGTCGAGGAACTCCGGCCGGGGCGCTTCCCAGATGCCCATGGTGCGGTCGCCCTGCACGTTACTATGGCCACGCACGGGGCATACGCCGGCGCCGGGGCGCCCAAAGGCGCCCTTGAGCAGCAGCAGGTTGACGATTTCGCGGACGTTTTCCACCCCGTTTTCATGTTGGGTGAGGCCCATAGCCCAGCATACGATGATCTTGCCGTAACGACGGATCATTTCCACAGCCTGCTTAATGCGATCGCGGCTTACGCCGCAGGCTTCGGTGAGCTCGTTGAAGTCGTATTTTTTGACGTCTTCGATGAAGGCTTCAT
>CAYOTJ010000800.1:0-405 GCA_964406855.1 uncultured Saprospiraceae bacterium | reverse complement strand
TGTTGGTGATGAAGTCCCAGTCGAAGACCTGCCCGGGGCGCTGCCGCTCTTCATACCACAGCAGCGAAATGATGGCCTTGAGGAGGGCCACATCGCCATTGATGCGCACGGGCAGAAACAGGTCGGCCAACTGCGTGCCGCCGCCGAGCATCTTCCCTAAGCGCTGGGGGTTGACGAAGCGGGCGAGGCCGGCTTCGGGCAGCGGATTGACGGAGATGATCTTGCCGCCATTTTCTTTGCACTTCTCTAAGGCAGTGAGCATGCGGGGGTGGTTGGTGCCGGGGTTTTGCCCCATGATGATCACCAACTCGGCTTCGTAGAAGTCTTCGAGCTTGACCGTCCCCTTGCCGATGCCGATGGTCTCGGAAAGGCCTACGCCGCTGCTCTCGTGGCACATATTCGAGC
>CAYOTJ010000799.1:0-1561 GCA_964406855.1 uncultured Saprospiraceae bacterium | reverse complement strand
CGCCCCAGCCCCCCGCGCCACAAGCGGCATCGAGGTAGGCCGGCTGTAAAAACAGCGGCAGATGAGGAAGGCTGTGCCAATCGGCCTGAGGGGCTTGCATAAGCGGTCGGTTGCAGTTGTGGGCGGGAAGTTCGCAAGAATTTGCCAATTTGCTACCTTTGCCCCCAGAAACAATAAAGGATCATGCCCCTACCCGACGCTACCATGCTGGTAAACCGATTGGTGAAAAACGACCGCCACTTAGCCAAGTGGGCGCGCCGCGAGGGCGTCAGTTGCTATCGCGTCTATGATGCCGACATACCGGAGTTCCCCTTAGCCGTCGATCGCTACGAAGACTGCCTGCATGTGTCGGAGTACCGCCGCCGTCATACCCTGATGCCCGAAGAGTATCGGGCCTGGCTCCAAATGAGCGCCGAAGCCATGCAGCAAGCGCTGAACGTGCCCCCCGACAAGGTATTTTTTAAAGAGCGCGAGCCCCAAAAAGGCGTCCAGCAGTACGAAAAGCGCGAAGACAAAGGTCAGGAGATGATCGCGCAAGAGGGTGGACTCAAATTCTGGGTAAACCTCAATGATTACCTCGATACGGGCTTGTTCCTCGACCATCGGCCACTGCGCCAATTGGTGCGCCAGGAGGCCGCAGGCAAAGACGTGCTCAACCTCTTTGCCTACACCGGCTCCTTTACGGTATATGCCGCTGCCGGCGGGGCCGCCACGACAACCACCATCGACCTGTCGAATACCTACCTCGACTGGGCGCAACGCAACTTAGCCCTCAACCAGCTCGACGACCCCCGCCGCCATCAGTTTGTCCGCGCCGACGTAAAAGCCTGGCTTCGCCAGCGCCCCACCCAAGTCTACGACCTCATCGTACTCGACCCGCCTACCTTCTCCAACTCCAAGGCCATGTACGACATCCTCGATACCCAGCGCGACCATCCCGAGCTCATCAATGGCTGCTTAGCGCGCCTGCGGCCCGGCGGCAAACTCTACTTCTCCAACAATTACCGCCGCTTCCGCTTAGAAGCCGAGGCCATCCAAAGCGATAAAATACGCGACATCACCAAGCAGAGCATTCCGCCGGATTTTCGCAACGACAAGATCCACTATTGCTTCCTGATCGAAAAATAATTCCCCCCTCCAACCCAAAGAACTGAAGCCGCAGCATGGCAGCGCCCTTCCAAAAATTAGTGGTCAAAGTAGGCACCAATGTGCTGACCCGCGACGATGGCCGCCTCGATATTACCAGCATCAGCCACCTCGTCGACCAGTTGGCGGCCCTCATACAACAGGGCGTGTCGGTGATCTTAGTCTCATCGGGCGCCGTAGGCGCCGGCCGCGAGCTCGTACCCGAAGCCGATACCTTCGACCCCGTTGTGCGCCGGCAGGTGCTGGCCTCTCTCGGGCAGGTGCGCCTCATGGAGCTGTACCGACAACTGCTGGGCGGCCACGGACTGCTGTGCGCCCAGGTGCTGGCCACCAAAGGGGACTTTGGCGATCGCACCCACTACCTCAATATGCGCAACTGCTTTGAAGCCCTGCTGGCCGACCCCCGTATTGTACC
>CAYOTJ010000798.1:0-1574 GCA_964406855.1 uncultured Saprospiraceae bacterium | reverse complement strand
TGGGCATACGACCCGGCGTCCTTTTAGGGGCCGCCAGGCCGTATGCCCATACCGCTGCACCCCCTGGTCCAGACAGTTGGAGCAGCTTGCCAGGGCTGCGCCGACGAAGAGGTTGGGGCCTCTGCCCACTCAGGCCGTTTTGCCCGGCTGCCCCCTCGGGCCGGTAAATATAGTGGTGAGGCAGCGCTATATGCGGTATCAAAAATTTGCGTAGATTTGCAGCGCAATGGCTTATCGTTTTCCAAGCTAAGGTTTACAAACCCTGGCTTGGAAAACTACATACTCCAAATCCCGAGTACAATGCCCGTCGATTCAAACAAAAAACAGGAACACTCCTTTCCCGAGGATCAGAGCCGATGGTTTGCCATTCGGGTAAAGTTTCGCAGGGAAAAGGTAGTAGTCAAGCGCCTTGAAGACCAGGGAATACAAGCCTACCTGCCTTTACAAACCGTTGTGCGGGTTTACGCCTCCAAAACAAAACGACTCCGGTTGCCGCTCATCAATGGTTATGCGTTTGTATGCATAACGCGGAAAGAATATGTACCTGTGCTGGAGACGCACGACGTTGTTGATTTCGTTCGCACGGGAGGCATCCTGTCTATTATACCCGAAGGAGAGATTGAGCTACTCCGGCGGGTAGTGGGCGAGTCGATGCCGATGACCGCCGAGCCGCTGTCCTTTGCCGAAGGCGACGAGGTAGAGATCATCAGCGGGCGGCTTACAGGCGTAAGGGGCACCTTAGTGAAAAAGCAAAACCGCCATACCTTTGTCATTGCGCTGGCCAATTTGCAGCATGAGCTTCACATTCAGATCGATCTGGCCTTACTGAGCAAAGTGCCAAAGCGGGCAAAGTCGCAACCATCGTCGAGTACCGATCATTTGCCCCCCCCTTCCGGCGCTTCAGACAACAGTAAAATGGATGAAACGTTATAAAATTGTTTGACACTAAAAAAACAGAGCCATAACTAACCTTACGCTCATAACAGGTGCTGCCGGGTTCATCGGCTATCACTTAGTCAATAGATTGGCCGGGCAGGGCGACGCCATCATTGGCCTTGATGGTATTAATAACTATTACGACGTCAGTTTGAAGATAGCGCGACTGGAAGACGCCGGCATCAAACGGTCGGCGCTGGCTTACGGCGAGTTGGTCGAGAGCAAAAAGTTTCCCAATTACCGCTTTCTCCAGCTCGATCTCGAAGATGCAGCCGCCCTCGAGCGGCTGTTTCAGACGCACCGGTTCAGCCGGGTCATCCACTTAGCCGCCCAGGCCGGGGTGCGTTACAGCCTCAAAAATCCAGCAGCATACATACAGAGCAACGTAGTTGGCTTTGCCAATTTGCTGGAGTGCTGCCGCCGCTACGAAGTAGGCCATTTTGTTTACGCCAGCTCCAGCAGCGTATACGGCCTCAACGAGAAGACGCCCTTTTCCACCCGCGACAATGTAGACCATCCGGTATCCTTATACGCAGCCACTAAAAAGAGCAACGAGCTGATGGCGCATACCTACAGCCATCTCTTTGGGCTACCCACCACGGGGCTGCGTTTTTTCACGGTATATGGCCCCTGGGGCA
>CAYOTJ010000797.1:0-1574 GCA_964406855.1 uncultured Saprospiraceae bacterium | reverse complement strand
GGGCGTAGCTGCTCCAGTCGATGGGCGCTTTATTGGCGCGGGCTTCATCGAGGCTGAGGTATCGCTTAAAGTTGGTGCGCTTGCTGCGCTCTTCGCGGATGCGGGCGTACTCGTTGCGGGTGTCGAGGACGAAGTTGTTGCGGGTATTTTCGTCTTCGCCCAGCAGCGCGCCTACAACGGTGACGCTGCGGGAGGCGTCGAGCACATAAGCGGTGACGCCGCTGTATTGGGGCGCAATTTTGAGGGCGGTATGGGTTTTGGAGGTGGTGGCGCCGCCAATGAGCAGCGGAATGCGGAAGCCCTGGCGCTCCATCTCGTGGGCTACGTGCACCATTTCGTCGAGGCTGGGCGTGATGAGGCCGCTGAGGCCGATGACGTCGGCCTGGTGTTCGCGGGCCGCCTTGAGGATGCGGTCGGCGGGTACCATGACGCCCAGGTCGATGATGTCGTAATTGTTGCAAGCCAATACGACGCCTACGATATTTTTGCCAATATCGTGTACATCGCCTTTGACGGTAGCCATCAGGATTTTGCCCTTCGACCGGCTGGCCATGCCGGAGGCTGCTTTTTCGGCTTCGATGAAGGGGGTGAGGTAGGCTACGGCTTTTTTCATCACCCGGGCGCTTTTGACCACCTGGGGGAGAAACATCTTACCGGCGCCGAAGAGGTCGCCCACTACGTTCATGCCTTCCATGAGCGGGCCTTCAATGACCTCTAAGGGGCTGGCATACTGCCGGCGGGCCTCTTCGGTATCGGCTTCCACGTACTCGTCTATGCCTTTTACGAGGGCATGAGTTAAGCGGCTTTTGACGTCGGCTTCGCGCCAGGCGAGGTCTTTTTGGAGCTGTCGGCCGCCATCGTTTTTGATGTTTTCGGCAAACTCCATGAGCCGCTCGGTGGCGTCGTCGCGGCGGTTGAGGAGTACGTCCTCTACCCTTTCGAGCAAGTCGGCGGGGATATTTTCGTATACCTCGATCATACCGGCATTGACGATACCCATATCCATACCGGCGCGGATGGCGTGGTACAGGAAGGCCGAGTGCATGGCTTCGCGGACTTTATCGTTGCCCCGAAAGCTAAAGGAGATGTTGCTGACGCCCCCGCTGATTTTGGCGCCGGGGCATAGCTCCTTGATGCGGCGGGTAGCCTCGATGAAGTTGACGGCATAGCCGTTGTGCTCTTCAATGCCGGTGGCTACGGCAAAAATATTGGGATCGAAGATGATGTCTTCAGGCGGGAAGCCTACCTCGCGGGTGAGCAATTGGTAGGCGCGGTGGCAGATTTCGACTTTGCGGTTGGCGGTATCGGCCTGGCCTTGCTCGTCGAAGGCCATCACTACGGCGGCGGCGCCATATCGGCGTACGAGGCGAGCCTGGCGCAAAAACTCTGCTTCGCCTTCCTTCATGCTGATGGAATTGACGATGCACTTACCCTGTACGCAGCGAAGGCCCGCCTCGATGACGCTCCACTTGGAGGAGTCGATCATAATGGGCAGTCGGGCGATATCGGGCTCGGCCATCACCATGTTGAGGAAGTCGATCATGGCTTGGCGGGAGTCGAGCAGGCCTTCGTCC
>CAYOTJ010000796.1:0-1575 GCA_964406855.1 uncultured Saprospiraceae bacterium | reverse complement strand
CCGCTGGCCTACCGATGGCTCGACGCCAATGGCGCCCTCGTTTCCGACACCCCCACCCTGTCTGTTTCAACCGCAGGCCCCTATACTTTAGTGGCAACCAACACCCGCAACGGCTGCGAAAACAGTGCCCAGGTGCAGGTAGTCGTCGACACCCTCGCCCCCCTGGCGCAGATCGCCGCGCCCGGCTCGCTGGGCTGCGAGCGCTCCGAAGTAACCCTCAACGGCTCAGCCTCCTCCCGAGGGGCGCTCATTCGATACGCCTGGACCACCGACGACGGACAGCTCCAAGGCCCCGCCGACAGCTTGGTGGCTACCGCCCTCACACCCGGCAGCTACCGCCTGCGCGTATTCAACCTCCGCAACGGCTGCGCCGCCGAAGCCGAAGTGCAGGTGCAGGCCACCGCCAACGCCATCGCAGGCGCCACCCTCAGCCTCTTTCCACCCGACTGCTACGGCCGGCTCACCGGCGACGCCGAAATTACCGGCATCCTCGGCGGCTTGCCGCCCTTCCAGTATGCGCTGGCCGGCGGAGCCTTTTCACCCGATCCTTTTTTTGAAGACCTCCCCATAGGCGAGTACACCTTCATCGTGCGCGACGCCCAGGGCTGCCGCTGGGATACCGCCGCCGCCCTGCTGCCCCCCTCGGAGCTGCTCGTCGACCTCGGCCCCGACCTCCTCATCAACCTCGGCGACAGCGCCCGCTTAGAGGCCATCGTCAACCTGCCCGCCTACGACACCCTGCGCTGGATATCCGCAGGCCCGATCCCCAACCCCGGCCGGCCCGTACAGATCGTCCGCCCGCAGGAAACCGCCTATTACGTGGTCACCGTCGTCGATGAAAAGGGATGCAGCGCCTCCGATACCGTATTGGTCACCGTCGTCGAAACCATCGACGTCTTCATACCCACCGCCTTCTCGCCCAACGGCGACGGCCAAAACGACCGCTTCACCCTCTACGCCGGCCCCCAGATCGAGTACATCGAATCGCTTGAGATCTTCGACCGCTGGGGCAACATGGTCTTCTCCCGCCGCAACTTCGCCCCCAACGACCCCATCCTCGGCTGGGACGGCGCCTTCGAGGGGCGGCCCGTCAACTCCGCCGTCTTCGTCTACCACGCCGGCCTGCGCACCATACAAGGCAAAACCCACACCATCAAAGGCGATGTGACCCTAATGCGATAATGGAAAAAGAGATTTTTTTTCAGGGGCCCGCCCCGCATAGCAACCTGCTCCACCAGCAGCCTGCGCGGGGCCGCTACGCTGCATAGCTCGCTATCCGCTCGGCCCTGCGGGCTGCCGCCTTAAGGGCGGCCCTATTCCGCATCGCTGGGCCGGGCGGCATTCGGGCGTTTAAGAAGTTGCTCAAATGGATAAAAATCCGGACAGGCGCTAAAACGGTACCGGAAACTGCCGCTGCACCTCCGCGACGGCCTTGAGGGTATCCTCGCTGAGCGCCATGCCGAAAGCGTCGATGTTTTCCTCCAACTGCGCCATGCTGGTCGCCCCAATGATCGTAGACGTCACCCACGGCAAATGAGCGCACCAGGCTAAGGCCAGTTGGCTGGCGGTAATACC
>CAYOTJ010000795.1:0-1576 GCA_964406855.1 uncultured Saprospiraceae bacterium | reverse complement strand
GGCCTGGGGGCGGGGTTCGGGCAGGGGGCGCACGTTCACGGCGAGGGTCTGGGTACTGGCGGGCACGCGGCGTACTTCGCGGCGCGAGAAGAAGCCGCCAAAGGCGTCGTCGCCCACGGGCACGTTCATTTGCACGTTGAGGGGGTCTATACGCAGCTCGCCCTGCCGCTGGGGGTAGAGGGCCACCCGCTTGAGGATGCGCGTAAAATAGGCGCGACCATTGATTACCTCGCGCACAAACTGGTCGTTGAAGGTGCGCACCTCGCTGGCGTAGAAGCCGTCGTAGTCCGACTCTGATATCAGGTTGAGGCTTTCCACCTCTTTGGCGGCATAGAGTTTGTAATCGAGCAGCAACTGTTGGCCGACATAGGCCGTAGTCGACGAAATTTCGGCTTTGATGAACACATCCTCGGCTTGGCTGCCGCCTGCCGGGCGGCCTTCCACTATCTCTACAACTAAAGGTTCGGTTTTGAGCTGGCGCCCGCCTACTTCTATGGAGGCCGACGGAATTACCAGCCGGCCTTTGCGCAGGGGCTGTAGGGTGAAGCCGTACGAGACGCTGCGCGATACCTTGCCATTGATGATGCTGGTTTGGGCCGCTGTGTTGGGCCCCGACAGCACCCGCACATCAGTGAAGCGGGGCGGGCGGAAGTTCGACCCATCGGCGTTTTCGAGGGTAAAGGTAACCTCAAAATAATCGTTGAGCAGCGCCTGGCGAGCGTTGCTGGAAGCGGTAAAGCGGGGCGTTTGCGCCAGCGCCCATAGCGGCAGCAGGGCCGCTATGAGCGCCGTCAACCCAAGTCGGCTTTTCATCAGATGCGGGTGGTTTTGCGTCGGGGCGGTTGAGCGGGCTGAGCGGGCTTGGCGGGCGGCAGGGCATCCTGGCGGGGCGCCCACTGCGGCCACGAGAAGCCCTCGAAGAAGTCGCGGCCAAAAAAATCGCGGCCAAACGGATCACTCCCAAACGGATCGCGACCCGCGCCATTGGGCTGGGGCTGGGGCAGGCCGTCGGGGTTGGGCGCTACCTTTACGGCTAAGGGCGCTGTTTCGAGCACCTCCCCACCGTCTGCCTGCACGCTGGCGGGCTCCACGTAGTAGAGGCCCTCAGCCCGAGGCCTGAGGTAATATTGATAGCTCATCTTTTGGCTCACATGACCGTTGGTCATCTGGATACTGGTAGAAACATTGGGGCCAGAGATCACATCAAAGTCGCGAAATTCGGGGGCCTGAAAATCATTGGCTTGCCCATTCTCCAGCGTGAAGGTGGCCACGAAGTAGTGCCCTATGAGCACCGAGTCGGCGCTGAGGGATACCGTAAACCGGGCCTGCGCCCGGGCCGTAGGCGCGGCGCTCAGCAGGCAGGCTGCCGTCAGTACCGCAAGTTTGGATAGCCAGGTCATTGATTTCATCGTTTGGTTACCAGTTTTTATCGGAGGCGCATCCGCCGCCCTGCGCTTTGCGCAGCTTGCGCATTGTTTTGCCCTCCACGTCTTCTACGATCTTGAGCAGGCGCTCGGCCTCCTCCCGGGTCATTTCGCCGGGTTGGGGGCGTTGCTGCCCCTCTTCCTCGTTGGGG
>CAYOTJ010000794.1:0-1576 GCA_964406855.1 uncultured Saprospiraceae bacterium | reverse complement strand
TGCATATTGCCATCAGAAATGCCTAAGTAGCGCACCAACTGGCGCATACCCGTCATGAAGGCGTCTACTTCCTCGGCCGAGCGCAGATCGGGTTCCGTGACGATTTCCAGCAGCGGCACTCCGGCCCGGTTGAGGTCGATGTAGCTATAGGCGTCGTCGCTATCGTGCATCGACTTACCGGCGTCCTCCTCCATGTGCACATGGTGGATGCGCACCAACCGCTCGCCCTCGGGCAGGCGCAACCTGAAGTAGCCGCCCCGGCAGATGGGGCTTTGATCCTGAGTGAGTTGGTACCCTTTGGGCAGGTCGGCGTAGAAGTAGTTTTTCCGGTCGAAGGTGTTGTGTAGCTGTACCTCGCTATTCAGGGCCAGCGCCAAGCGAACGGCATACGCTACCTGCCGGCGATTGAGGCGGGGCAGCGCTCCGGGATGCCCCAGCGATACGGGGCTGACCCGGGTGTTGGGTTCGCCGCCAAAGCGGGCATCGTCGGCGCAGAAGGCCTTGGTAGCGGTGGCCAATTGTACATGAACTTCAAGACCAATAACCGTCTCATACTGATCATAGGGGCTGCTGGATGGCTGCTGCATAAAAGTTGTGCTTAAGCTTAGTGTGCAGTTCTAAAACGTCAGGGCTGCCAAGGCAAAGGTAGCCACCAAAAAGAAAACGAAGATAAAGAGGTAAAAAAAGTTGAGCAGGCTGCTTTTGATAAAGGTCTTCCAGCGGCCCTGCCTGTATACCCGCCGCATGGCTAAGTACTGGTATAGCCACGTCCAGCCAAAGGCCGTGGTGATGATGAGGCCGGTATATTCTTCCAGCCCCCCGCCGACGTTGCTATTCTGCTCAGCGGTGTTGAATTCTGCCTGTCCCAACAGCAGGAAAGCTGCCGAGAACACCACAAAAGCGAAGGCATGGTAGTGAAACGAAAACACCAGATGTTCTACAAAATAGCGCTTGCGCCGAAAATACAGCAGTTTTAGGATGAATGCCAGGGCGGGCATCATCATAATGACCATCCAGATGAGGTTGCCCAGCACGTTGCCGGCGAAGCTATTGGACTCAAAATTGAGTTTGAGCCATTGTTTTACCATCAGTCGGTTCCAAAGCCCCTTCACCTGATAATAATTGAGGAGGCTGTCGGGTTCCATGCGCTTGATGTCGCGGAGGCTGATGCTGTATTGCCTGAACGCAAAGCCACCCGGCCCATGAGTGGGCAGGGCGGAATTGAGGCTGTCGCGCTGATCGTCGGTATGCAGCCGCTGCCGGAGGCTGTCGACAAAGCTCAGCGCAATTTCAGGCTGGTCCAACTCGGCCATCAGGGTATCCGACTCTCGCTCCAATTCCTCCATAAATAAGGCGTGATAAGCCTCGCGGTCTACGCTGTTTATCTCGCTGAGCCCGTCGCTGAGCCCATCCGAAAACCCGTCTTTCAGCAGGAAGTTGACGATGGCAAAGTGCAGCACTGCCGTGAGGAAGAAGATGCGCAATGGCAGAACGTAGCGCTGCCGGCGCCCCAGAAAGTAGGCTTCGGTGAGGTGACCGGGCCGGAACAAGGCGCCTAAGGTGCGCAAGAACCGCG
>CAYOTJ010000793.1:0-1581 GCA_964406855.1 uncultured Saprospiraceae bacterium | reverse complement strand
CCGGTCGGGAGCAAATTTAGCCTGGGTTTCGGCTGCCAACTGCGCCAGCGACTGAGCCGCTACGCCGCTGCATAGCCATAGCAAGCCGGCCGGCAGCAGAAACAAGCGCAAGCCTCGGACCGTAATCAACATTTTCATGGTTGAGATATTGGAGTGGTTTCGCCTGCGATGAAACAGGCAAAGTCAAAAGCAAGAAGCAGGCTGTCGTCCATGTAATGCCGCCCGGGCAGTAGTCGGGCCGTATGCCGGGATATTACCTCCGCATCCTTTTGCAGCATCCCCCATAGCGTGCGCATCACCTTGGTGTAGCGCTCAAAATCGCCGCCTGTAGGCAGATCCTTGGAGCCTAATCGATCAAGGAGTATAGCCAGCCGGTCGGCCCGATACGGAGCATACAACGTCGGATATTGAAAACTCAGGTACAGCGAAATCATGCCATAGCCGTCGTCGTGGTAGTGGCGGGTATCGGGGCTCAGCGGATTGCGTTCGCGGTATTGCCCAATGAGTTGGTCGCAGTAGAAGACAAAGCGATCGGCTCGCCCTACGGCGTCGCGCTGCTCGTTGAAGAGGTCGATGAACATACTGCGCACAAACTCCGGCTCCATCTCCATAAAAGCCATCATCATGCGCTTGGGCTCATAGGCCTGGCGGTTCCACAGCCTGCGCGTGAGGCTGTTTTCGAGGCCCGCCTCAAAGCCCGGGCGCAGGTCTGGGGCGTTGATGTCCCAATGCGCCTGCCATAGCGCCTGGGTTTCCCAATAAAAAATCCGCACACCGGCCTCCGGAGAAGCTAACCATTGGCGGTATTCGGCAATAAACGCTTGTATCTTTTGCAGTTGCATAAGCGGGGCAGCGCCGCCTGTGGGCGCTACCCGCAAAGATAGGGCCATGCAGCGGCAAAATCACTAAAAATGGGTGCCAAACGTCATTTACGCCGCCTTGAGAAGCGCCGTAATATAGTACCGTAAAACAAAGATCGGATAGGCGCCCTGCACAGGCTCGCCTACCGCCTGTTGATGAGTTAGTGGAGTAGACGTGAACGCGACGGCCCGCCCGCTGGTAAAACAGCGACGCGGGCCGTTTGCTTGCCCGCTGAAACTATCCCCCAACGCCGATGATCACCATCCCTTCTTTTTTGCGCTTCAACTGCTCGGGCAGATGCGCCATAATCATCTCGCGCAGCGCATTCACCAACCGGGTTTTGGCATAGGCCCGGCGCGCTACCAAACTAATCTCGCGGGCCGGCGGCGGCTTTTTAAAGAAGCGCACATGCCGGAGCCGATCCTCGTCCAGATCCATCAGCGCCAGCTCTGGCAGTATGGTTATGCCGGCGTGGTTCTCCACTACCCGGCGCAGGGTTTCCAAGCTGCCCGCCTCATAGGCTACATTGCTCACCGCCCGCTGGGCTTTTTGCATGGCGCAAAGGTTGATCACCTGGGTGCGAATGCAATGCCCTTCCTCCAGCAGCACCAATCGGTCGGGGTCAATATCGCTCGCCATCAGGTATTGTTTTTGCAGTATGCTCTGCTCTTTGGGTGCATTCACTAAAAATTCTTCCCAAAACAGCGGGTCTTGCATCAG
>CAYOTJ010000792.1:0-1589 GCA_964406855.1 uncultured Saprospiraceae bacterium | reverse complement strand
TGACCAACAACACCGACTGCGACGACAATGACGCATTAGAAAAACCCGGTCAGGTATGGTACGCCGACGCCGATAACGACGGCTACAGCTCGGGCGTTACGCTGACGCAGTGCCTGCGCCCGGCGGGTTACAAAGTAGCCTCCGAGTTGACGGCTACTGCGGGCGATTGCAACGACGGGGATGAAGACATCAATCCTGCTGCTGCGGAAGTTTGCGACGGCGTAGACAACAACTGCAACAGCCTCACAGACATTGACGACCCCGGTTTTGTAGACAATACGATGCCCACCCTATCCTGCGCGGGTCAGGCTACGCTGGTGTTCAACGGTCAGAGCAGCATCCAGATCGACGGCCAGAACGGCCCCGTAGACTTCCAGGTTCAGGCCAACGACAACTGCGGCGTCCAGAGCATCGCCTTCTCGCCCAACGTCATCAGCCAGAGCCAAACGGGCCAGACCGTACCCGTCGCCATCACCGCTACCGACTTCAGGGGCAACACAGCTACCTGTACGACCAGCCTCTTTGTTTCGGGCCTGCCGCCAGGCTGGAGCCAAAACCCCAACGGCATCAACTGCGAAGATGGCAACGACATCGACTACAACCATACGACCGGCGTTTGGACGGCCACCAGCGCCGACTGCTTCTACGGCCCGCCCTTCACCGCCGACGCAGCGGCGTTTGCCCAACGCGCTCTATGCGGCAATGGCAGCATCACCGTTCAGGTCACAGGCATCGACGGAGGCGGCTGGGCAGGCATAGTCATGCGCGAGGGCAACGCCTCCGGCGCACGCAAAGTACAACTGACCACCAACATGAGCAGCATCAGTCGCCGCGAGGTGCGCTATACGCCCGGCGGCCAGGCCTATCCGCAGCAGTTCCCCAGCCAGAACAAATACTGGCTGCGCCTCTTGCGCGTCGGCAATCAGTTTGTGGGCTATGTCTCCGCCAACAATCTGTCGTGGTCGCAGGTGTTTGCCGTTACCGTAAGCATGGCCAACTGCATCGAAGTAGGCTTGGTGGTCACCAACAGCAACCCCAACAGTACCCTTGTCGCTACCTTCTCCAATGTCAGCGTCATTTCCAATGCAGCGTTAGCCGGCACAGACAACGATGACGACCCCGGCGCCGAAACCGCCAACCTCAACCTCTTCCCCAATCCCACCGCCGGAGAAGTCGTCGTAGACCTCGCCCCCTGGGCCGGCAAGCCCGTCGTCATCGACGTCTACGACCTCCAGGGCCGCCGCGTATACCGCAGGGAAGTAAGTGAGGCCGCAGGCGCTACCCCCCTCGACATCAGCCACCTGCCCGGCGGCGTCTACCTCTTCCGGGTGGGCGACGCACAGCAACGGGTGCTGTTACAGCAATAGCTTTCCTAAAGAATGATATACAAGGCCAGTGTGAAAACGCTGGCCTTTTCTTTTTGGGCGCATCCCCGGCGGCCCCGATCACATTGCCCTGACGATGGGCCTTTTGCTCCGGGGCCGCCGGGGTCGCTCCCTTCCGGGCTCGCTCATCGCTCGGTGCAAAGCACCGCCTCCTAACGTCGGCGCCCTACAGGCAGCTTGCGCGGGCCGCACGCCCTGGCGATG
>CAYOTJ010000791.1:0-1596 GCA_964406855.1 uncultured Saprospiraceae bacterium | reverse complement strand
GCCACGCCCTCGTTGCACTCGGTCGGGTAAACGTCCTCATTGCATTCGGCCGGGTGAAAATCTTCGCTGCGCTCATCCGGGTAAACGTCCTCATTGCATTCGGTCGGGTAAACCACGCCCTCGCGCTGCTCGGTCGGGTGAAAATCTTCGCTGCGCTCTTCCGGGTAAACGCCCTCGTTGCACTCGGTCGGGTAAAAACTTCACCCGGTGGGCCGGGCGGAGTGCTCCACCTGGCAGCATTCCCTGGCGAATGGCATAAAACTAAGGGCAGGTTACATTTGATTATAGTTCTCCAAGCCAAGATGCACAAATCTTGGCTTGGAGAACTATAAAGCCCCTTGCATCCTCCTCTCCTTCCTCGGATCAGTCAACTTTTAGCTCAGCCTGCCAGGATTTTACAGAACCAAAGGCAGAAAATAGGAGAGGGGCGCTATGGCATGGCATAGCTTGGGGCTTATCCTCTATGAGGAGTTACAGGGTGGGATAACACCCACCCGACCGTCTCGCCGACCTCCCCCCATCCGGCAGCCCTACCGCGAAGACTAAGCTCCGCCCATTGACTTGCGCTTGGGGGTTGCGCAAACCTTCGGCCTGTTGAGTATAAGACCCGACAGGGGAGTTGCTACCGGCTATGGCGCATGCCGCTCCCGAAACGCCGGAAGGAACGACCTGCAATGTCGACACCAGACTCCTTGCAGAGCCTACCCAAAAAAAGACCACAAAAGCGGTTGGTGAGGATGGTATTGTACAGATGATGTAGTGAGCACGCTTTTGTATTGATGCAAATATAGGTGTTGTGTTTTTATTTTGCAAACAAATTTTGGTTTTTTGAAAAAAATTGCTGCTCGTGTTTACAGTTCTCGCCAGTATTAGGCATACATGAGATTGCCTTACGCTGCGCCATCCGCCGTTTAGAGGCAACTGCTATCTTCTCTGCCAGGCGTTTACCGGGGCAGCGGTGGAAGCGGTATGGGGGAATCGGGGTTTAGCTGAATACGGAGTGGGCGACCCCCATAAGAGCGGACGACGCGGTGGCGGGCCGGCCGGAGCAAGCGGCTTGGGGGCTATAGTGGATGCTAAAGGCCGGCCCGACAGCCCCCCAAATAAAAAAAATGTTATCGACTTAGGCAGGCGGAAGTCCCGAGGCGAGGCGCTCATAGACCTGTTTCATTTCGGCGACGCTGCGGCTGAGGCTGAAGTGTTCGGCGACGTATCGGGCGCCGGCGGGGCCCATTTGCAGGCGTAGCTGCGGGTTGCCGGCCAATTGCTCAATGGCGGCGGCGAGGCGGCGCGGGTCGCGGGCGGGTACGACGAGGCCGGTTTGGCCGTCGACGGCTAAGCCGCGGTTGCCGCCGATGTCGGTCATGATGGTAGGGCGGCCGAGGAAGAGCGACTCCAGCAGTACTTTGGAGAGGCCCTCGCCCTTGACGGAGGGCAGGATGCTAATGTCGAGGGCTTTGATGAGGTTGAGCACGTCGGTGCGGAAGCCTGTGAAGCGAACCCGGTCGGCGAAGGGCGTTTGGCTGAGCCGGGCGCGGAGCTCGGGGGTGTCGAGGCCTCGACCGATGAGCAGTAGGTAGATGGGGAGTTCGGGGG
>CAYOTJ010000790.1:0-1610 GCA_964406855.1 uncultured Saprospiraceae bacterium | reverse complement strand
GGTTACTCACCACGACATTGCTGCTGTTGAGCAGGGTAAGCGCATACGTACCCGAAGGGCTCCCGCCTATGCTGACGGCAATGGCGCCGTTGCTGCTACCCGAACAGGCGCCGGTAGCCGTAGTAATAATGTCGGAAGCTGCGGGCGGAGCAGGCACTACCGTAATGGCCTGCCCTACGTTGTCGATCCAGCCGTCGCTGGCGCCGATGCCGCCTGTTCCCGTATTGGCCGAGCGCACCCGCACTTCGGGCATGGGGCTGGTAGCCGGCAACTCAAGGTAGTTATTAGAAGAATACTGAGTAGATGTGGCCGATACCCAGTTTCCGTTTACCTTTCTTTGCCATTCAAACCAGCCGTTGGTGTAGCCAGGGTTGCGATCGACATACAGCCGAACGGTAGAGCCGGCACAAAAGCTGGTTTGGGTGGCGCCCGATGAATTGGCGTAGCGCAACTTGGTATTGCTAAAGGCGTCGATCTGGGTGACGACCAACTGATAGTCGGCGCGAAAGGAATTATTGGCGGTAGTTACAGAAAAGTTGTGGGTATAGGGGAAGGTTGCATCGCTGGGAATGTTAACGAGGAAGTTGGTCTGTCCATTGCTGATTTCGTCGTCGCCCCCGCTGCCGTCCATCTGGCCGGAGGGGCCGTCTTCTTCCCATGCATCTAATCTGACGGTGACCCTGAAGCTGTTGGTAAGCGAAAAGCTGCTGGGAGCGCCATTAAAACTCACTACATTTTGGTTGCTGTACACTTTTTCGCGGGGCGCGCAGAAGTTTAAAAAGGAATAATAAACTTCCAAGCCTGCGCAGTTGGGCAGAGCTGTCAGGAAATTATCGTACCAGTCATAATGCAAGCCGTTGGCTGTAATGCCGTTTGAAAAACTTGCCGTTGTTTTCCATTCCGGGTCGGGAGGATTATTGCCATCGCCCATGTGCCTCGACCAATAGCGGAGTACTTTCAGTTGCACATTGGTATTTTGGGCCGCCATGTCGGCGAGACCGACGAGCATGGCTATGGGTATCAGCAGCAGTATTTTAGCGTATTTCATGACGCATGTTTTTGCATTCAGCATAAAAGTATGGGGTTTAGTAGGTGATTTTTACGGTTTCGCTGAGGGGCGACAGGCCGCCGTCGTGGTAGATGGCCCGCACGCTGTAAGCATAGGTCGTGTTCATGCTCAGGTTGCGGTCGCGGGCGACAAAGGCGAATCCCCGGCGGGCATTGCGCTTGTTGCCGGGCACCGGCGCTTCGTTTAGCAGTTCATCGGGGGTGTAGGCCCGATAGCGGGCGAGGGCGCCATCGGCTTCAGCCCGATAGACCTCAAACAAGCGCACGCCCTCTTTTTCGGGATAAGCCCAGCTCAGGGCCACAAACTTTTCCCGGCGGTCGGCGCTTGCCTCCAGCGCTTCGATGCGGGGGCGGATGAAGTTGTCGAGGCGGCGGCCCTCAACCGTGGGCGAGAGGCCGCGCAGGTCGGCATTGTCGACGGCTACAATCTGGTAGACAAAATCCTGCCCCACCTGACCGGTGCTGTCGGTGTAGCGGCCGGTAGCTTCGCCGGGCGCAAAGTTGAACTCGGCAATTTTTGCCCAGGCAGCGGGCTGCTCCTT
>CAYOTJ010000789.1:0-1623 GCA_964406855.1 uncultured Saprospiraceae bacterium | reverse complement strand
GGATGGCGTCGATCCACTCCACTGTGCGGCGGCAGTCGTCTTCTTTAAACCCACGCGACGTAATGGCCGCTGCGCCTATGCGTATGCCGCTGGTGACCATAGGCGACTGGGTGTCGAAGGGCACCATATTCTTATTGACCGTAATATCGGCTTCCACCAAGCTATTTTCAGCCTGCTTGCCCGTCACGCCCTTGTTGCGGAGGTCCAGCAGCATCAGGTGGTTCTCTGTTCCGTCGCTGATGAGGTGGTAACCCAGCGCCCGGAAAGCCTCCGCCATTGCCTGGGCATTGCGAATCACCTGCCGGGCATAGCCGGCAAACTCCGGTTGCCGCGCTTCCCAGAAGGCCTGCGCCTTAGCCGCGATGACGTGCTCCAGCGGGCCGCCCTGCATACCGGGGAATACGCCGCTGTTGAGCACCGCCGACATCATAATGGGGTCGCCTTTCTTGGTGGCGCGCCCCCACGGGTTCGCAAAGTCTTTGCCCATCATAATGATGCCGCCGCGGGGGCCCCGCAGCGTCTTATGTGTGGTAGAAGATACAATATGGCAGTGCGGCATGGGATCATTCAGCAAATCGGCGGCAATAAGGCCGGCCGGGTGGGCAATATCCGCCAGCAAGAGCGCGCCAACCTCGTCGGCTATGCTCCTGAAACGCGCATAGTCCCAGTCGCGGGCATAAGCCGAAGCGCCGCATATGATGAGTTTTGGCTGCACCTCCCGCGCTTTTTCGGCCACCTTGTCCATGTCTATCCGCCCTGTATCGGGCTCTACGCCATAAAAATGCGCCCGGTATACTTTGCCCGAGTAGTTCACAGGAGAGCCATGCGACAAATGCCCCCCATGAGAAAGGTCAAAGCCCAGAATGGCGTCGCCGGGCTGCAACACCGCCAGAAATATCGCCGCATTGGCCTGAGCGCCCGAGTGCGGCTGCACATTGGCATATTCGGCGCCGAACAGCGCACAAAGCTCGTCTATGGCCAATTGTTCTACCTGATCCACCACTTCGCAGCCGCCGTAATAGCGCTTGCCCGGGTAACCCTCGGCGTATTTATTGGTGAGACAACTGCCCATGGCGTCAATCACCGCCTGGCTGGTAAAGTTCTCGGAAGCGATCAGTTCAATGCCCTTGCGCTGGCGCTCCAGCTCTTCCTGGATGAGGGCAAATACGCGGGTATTTCTGGACATAGCAATATGCGTCAGTGGTTACTTGGAAACGGCCGCAAAGGTACGCCAATGCCGTCAAGTGAAAAAAATAAAGCGCATTTTCACAAAAAAAATGACGCAAAGCCTGCGAACGTATGTCTCTTTTGCCTTTTTACATCGTTATGGTTTTACTTTTTAGCCGCGCGGCAAGCTCAAACTACCTCATCTCCGCATCAGGAGGTTATTTTTCCACAAGTTTCAACTCATTATCGTATGACCTCATTCAAATGGCTGGGGGTAGTGGCCGTGCTTTGTCTCATAGCCCACACCTCCCTTATCGCCCAAGATCAGGACGGGCTGACGGCAGAAACCCGTTTCTCCGACCGCCGCGTACTTTCACACCCACCCGTGCGCGAGGCCGACATCCTGTGGAAGCGCAGCGTCACCCGCCTCATCGACACCCGTGAAAAAATTAACCT
>CAYOTJ010000788.1:0-1627 GCA_964406855.1 uncultured Saprospiraceae bacterium | reverse complement strand
GTGTAGAGTCCGGCCTTTTCCGTGTACAGCGTCTTTCCAATGAGCTCCAGAGCGGCCGGGTGCTGAATGGACACCGGGAATCCCGTTATCCGGTTCTCGTAGAAGTCGCGGGTCTCGCATGACACGTTGGCGCTGTTGCCGGCCATCAACACATTGATGCCAATCGGGCCGCCGCCACTTCCGCCTGCCTGTACGCGGAAAATGAAAATATCGTGCTCGGCGCCTACCGGCAGATAGGCGGCAGTGCGGGCCGTATTGTTGGATACTGCCTCAAAATAAAAGCGCACCCATTCGCCGGCCTGTTGGCCGGCTAAGGTAATGCCATAGAGCCCGTCGGCGGCTTCTCCGTCGCCATGCTGGCCGTCGTCAAACATCGCTAAGGGCGTAAAATTGCCCACCAGCCCTGTAGCGTAGAAGAGGTTTACGCGAAACAGCCCATTGGCGCCGGCAGCCCGCACCGTAATTTGTATGGGCTCTCCGGCTGCGGGCGGCGTCCATGCCTGCCCCTGTACATTGGTATAGGCGGCCTCTTGCAGCGTAGGCGCAACGGCGGCTACCTCTGCCTGAGCCAGCAGATAATTGCGCCGGTTGGTGATGAAGTTCTTGAGCTGGGTTACTTCGCTCACAAACTGGTTGTAGGTATACAACTTCTTGGGGTCGGCCTGCACCATGGTGTCAATCATGCTCTTGTAATGGTCAAGGATGGGGAAGGCCGTAGCCGGATTCAACTCCTCGTCAATAACAGTGCGCAAATGCGCTAAGTAGCGCTGCCGCCACATCGGCTGCGCTAAGATGCGGTTGAGCAGCGGGTAGTTGGCATTATTGGCGTTGTAGAAGGGGCTCCAACTGGAAGCATTGTTCTTCATTACGCTGTTGCCGTCATACTCTAAGGGCGTCATGCGGCCGGTTTCGGGCTCGTAATAAACGTAGTAGTCCATACGGCCCTTAAAAATGTAGCTGTCATCATCGGAGAAGGCAATCTCCGTAGCCAAAAACCACAAGGTGCGGTCTATATCGAGGTAGTTGGGCAGCACCTCCGGCAGCTCGGCCGCCGGGGTGTTGTTCAGCGCGTCGCAGGTAGCCACTAAATAGTCCCAGGGGTTGTCTATATCGCTGCTTTTGAGGGTGTAGTGCGGCTGATAAAGGGCCGTGTCGGCGCCTAAATAATTGATGGCTGCCGTGCCGTCGCCCCAGCCGGGGCCGCCAGGCCCGCCGATGGCCCCATCGGGGCGGTCGGCCCGCCAGTTGGCGCCGTCATTGCTCAGGAACCACTGCTCCAGAAAATCCTTATTGAGTTGCTGGATGTTGGGGTACAAGCCCCACGGCTGGTCGTTGATGTGGAGTTGCACAAAGTTGGCCTTAGCCACCGGAATGTGGTTGCGGCTTTGGTGCAGGTAAAAAACCTCGCGCAGGAAGGAAGGATCCTGAAAGCAGTTGTTCAAATTGAGGGTCTTGTAACCCATCAGGCGCTGATCCTCATGGATGTAGTCGGTAGAGATGTTGAATGACTTTTTTTGCGAGTTTTGGGTTTGCGAGTAAGACGTCTGACCCTTAAACCGCACCCCTACGCTATCGTACGTCACATCGTCTACCACCATGCGGGCAGGCAGGTCGGTATGGGTTTGGT
>CAYOTJ010000787.1:0-1639 GCA_964406855.1 uncultured Saprospiraceae bacterium | reverse complement strand
TTGTAACCGTACCCGCGTACTTCAACGACTCCCAGCGCCAAGCCACTAAAGAAGCGGGCGAAATAGCCGGCCTCACCATCAAGCGCATCATCAATGAGCCTACGGCGGCAGCCTTAGCTTATGGCCTCGACAAGCGCAATAAGGATATGACCATCGCGGTATATGACCTCGGCGGCGGCACCTTCGACATCTCCATACTGCAATTGGGTGAAGGGGTTTTTGAAGTAAAGTCGACCAACGGCGATACCCACCTTGGCGGCGACGATTTTGACGCCGTCATCATCGACTGGCTCGCCGATTCGTTCAAGCAACAGGAAAATGTAGACCTACGCAAAGACCCCATGGGCCTGCAGCGCCGCAAAGATGCCGCAGAGAAAGCCAAGATTGAATTGTCGAGCTCGGCAGAAACGGAAATCAACCTGCCTTATATTACCGCAGTTGACGGCGTGCCCAAGCACCTTGTCACCAAGTTGTCGCGCTCTAAATTCGAGCAACTTGCCGATACCCTGGTAGAGCGCACCCTCGAGCCCTGCCGCAAGGCGCTCAAAGATGCAGGCATGAATACTGGCGACATCGACGAAATCATTTTGGTTGGCGGCTCTACCCGTATTCCACGCATTCAGGAAGCCGTAGAGAAATTCTTTGGAAAGAAGCCCAACCGAGGCGTTAACCCCGATGAAGTTGTAGCCGTAGGCGCAGCCATTCAGGGCGGCGTACTCAGCGGCGACGTTCAGGATGTACTGCTGCTCGACGTAACGCCCCTATCGCTGGGCATTGAAACCATGGGCGGCGTATATGACGTAGTCATTGAGTCGAACTCCACCATCCCGACCCGCAAGTCAAAGGTGTACTCGACGGCTTCCGACAATCAGCCCTCCGTAGAAATTCACATTCTTCAGGGCGAGCGTCCTATGGCCCGCGACAACCGCACCGTAGGCCGCTTCATCCTCGATGGTATACCTCCCGCTCCTCGGGGCGTGCCTCAGGTAGAGGTATCTTTCGACATCGACGCCAACGGCATCCTCAACGTATCTGCTACAGATAAAGGTACCGGTAAAAAGCAGAACATCCGCATTGAAGCTTCTACCGGCCTCAGCAAAGAGGAAGTGGCCCGTATGAAAGCCGAAGCCGAAGCCAATGCCGACGCTGACCGCAAAACGCGGGAAAACGCAGAAAAATTAGTGGCTGCCGACTCCCTCGTTTTCCAGACGGAAAAGCAACTCAAGGAATTTGGCGAAAAACTGCCCGCAGAGAAGAAGTCAGCCATTGAATCAGCAGTAGCCGATCTCAAAGCAGCCCATCAGGCACAGGACTTCGACCGCATCGACAGCGCAACAGAGCAACTCAACAATGCCTGGATGGCAGCCAGCCAGGAAATGTATGCCGCCACTCAGGAAGGCGGCGACGCCGGCTTCAGTGGCGCACAAGGCGGCGCTTCAAATAATAACGGTGCAGAAGATGTTACCGACGTAGAGTTTGAAGAAGTAAACGACAAGAAGTAGGTTCTCCTGAAATAGAACCAACTGCTATACCGCGCATCGGCAGGTTTCCTGCGTATAGACCAGAATAAACTCGCGATCCATGCACAAAACCGGCCGGCGCAAACTAGGTAAAGATTGGCGGCTTACCTTTGCGCGCC
>CAYOTJ010000786.1:0-1639 GCA_964406855.1 uncultured Saprospiraceae bacterium | reverse complement strand
GTATATTCCACGGGGTAAACGAGCGCATAGTAGCGGAACACCCGACCCCGCGCGCACAACCCCTCCCCCGCGCCCTCCGGGCGCCCGTAAATGCCCATGCGCGCGGGGGCACGCCCAAAACCAAAAAATACCTACCTTTAACCCCAATCAAACCCATCGTCTTATGCGGCTTATCCATACCTGGCCTTTGGCCTTCAGCGCCCTGCTGCTACTGGCGGCCTGCGGCGGTAATTCCTCCACGGCAGATGCCGATAAAACCATGAAATACGAAGACTACCCCGCCTATGAGGGCGAAGGCCTGGGCGTGACGTATACCCCTGCCGCTTCCTCGTTTATGCTGTGGTCGCCCCCGGCCGAGGCGGTACGCCTCCTCGTTTATGAAAAAGGCGATACCGGCGAGCCCATAGAGGAAATAGCCCTCACGCGGGGAGACCAGGGCGTGTGGGCCGCCGCCGCTCCCGGCGACTACAAGGGCAAGTACTATGCCTTTCAGGTGAAAATAGCCGGCAAGTGGCTGGAGCCCGTGCCCGACCCCTATGCCCGCGCCGTAGGCGTAAACGGCAAGCGCGGCCAGATCGTCGACCTCAGCGAAACCAATCCGCCCGGCTGGGAAAACGACCGGCGCCCACCCCTCAGCGACCCCAACGCCATTGTGCTCTATGAGCTGCATGTGCGCGACCTCAGCATTCACCCCAGCTCCGGCATACAAAACAAAGGCAAATACTTAGGCCTCACCGAAACCGGAACCCGCAGCCCCCAAGGCTTAGCCACCGGCATCGACCACCTCCGGGAACTCGGCATCACCCACCTGCATCTGTTGCCGGTGTTCGACTACCTCTCCGTTGACGAAAGTCAACTCGATAAGCCGCAGTACAACTGGGGCTACGACCCCCAAAACTACAATGTGCCCGAGGGCGGATACAGCACCGACCCCTACGACGGCGCCGTGCGCATACGCGAGTTCAAGCAGATGGTAAAAGCCCTGCACGATGCCGGCATACGGGTGGTCATGGACGTAGTATACAACCACACCGGCGCTACCGAAGCCTCTAACTTCAACCAGCTTGTACCCGGGTACTACTACCGCCAAAACGCCGAAGGGGGCTGGTCGGACGCCGCCGCCTGCGGCAATGAAACCGCCTCCGAGCGCGCCATGATGCGCAAATTTATGCTCGAATCCATGAAGTACTGGGTACAAGAGTACCACATCGACGGCTTTCGCGTAGACCTCATGGGCATCCACGATATCGAAACCATGAACCTCATCAGCCGCGAACTGCACCGCATCGAGCCCAGCATCTTCCTCTACGGCGAAGGCTGGACCGCCAACGCCAGCCCCCTGCCCGATAGCCTCCGCGCCCTCAAAGCCAATACCCATCGCCTCGACCGCATCGCCGCCTTCAGCGACAACATCCGCGACGCCATCAAAGGCCACGTCTTTACCCACGACGATACCGGCTTCGCCAGCGGCAAACCCGGCCTCAAAGAAACCGTCAAATTTGGCGTAGTGGCCTCCACCCAGCACCCTCAGGTGCGCTACGACTCGGTGCTCTGGCTCAACCCCGCCCGCGCCTGGGCCGCCCAGCCCTACCAAACCATCACCTACGTGTCTTGCCACGACAACCACACCCTCTGGGAC
>CAYOTJ010000785.1:0-1642 GCA_964406855.1 uncultured Saprospiraceae bacterium | reverse complement strand
GTTATTGTCTTTATGGCGATAAAGTTCGTTATCCTGGAAAGTTGAGGTGAGAAATAAAACCCAGCCGCCAATAAAAAGTACGCCGCCAATGGGGGTGACAGGGCCCAGCCAACTGACGGGCAGGTTGAGCCATTCGCGTACAGCCAGCAGGTAGAGCGAACCTGAAAAACAAACGATGCCGGCTGCAAAAAGCCAGCCGGAAACCACCATCAGCTTGGTTTTGCGAAAATACAGCAGCACGCCGATGACGAGCAATGCAAAGGTGTGGTAGAACTGGTAGCGCACGCCGATCTGGAAGGTTTCAATTTGTTCAGGCGTGATTTTGCCTTTCAAACTATGCGATGCGAAGGCGCCGAGAATAACGGCAAGCATGGCAGACAGGCTGCCAAGGCGTAGAAATTTTTTTCTCATAGTAAAGGTATTATGGCCGGTTTCGGTTCACGTGATACGATAATTGGCCGGTTTCGCCGGTTTGTTTTAGTTTTGTGGCAAAGGTAAAATTAAAATCCGGTTTTGGGCTGCTCCGGGGGCAAATGCTGCTGGAAATGTCTGCCCAATAGCGGGCAATTAACCAACGATATACCCTTATGACGACAATAACTTCTGCTGGTCATCCCCGATGGAAAAAGATATTTTTATGGGTTATGGTGGCGGTTACGGCCATAGGCTGGGCACTATACGGATTGTTTCGGCCGATGCCGCTCTGGCATGCCGTACCTGAGCCGGCCTTGGCTGCGGTGCGTTTTGAGGCCGGGGAAAAGCTGGCCAAGCACCCTTTGGCATCCTGTTTTAGCGGCATTGGCCGGGAATTGGGCCATTATGACGTCCTTTGCCGGCAGTGGGGGTTCAGGTCGCCCTATCCGGGCTGGCTGGCGCTTGAGCGCGCCAATCGCGACAGCCTTTCAAGCGTGGTCATCTGGCGCATTCCAAGGGGGTGGTCGCCTCCGGGCAGCGCTTTTGGCAATGCCCTGGATTTTGAAGGCCGGCGCTATTATGAAACGAAAGTTGAAGGAAAAACGCTCTATTGGGCGCGCTACAGGGGGGCGTTATTGGTGGCGGCCCAGGGGCTGGTGCTGGAGGAGTCGCTGGAGGCGGCTTCGGCCTGGCGGCCGGGCCTTGCGCTCAAAGGCGAAGCTGAGCAGGCGCCTTTGCATTGGCGGGCCGATAGGTCTGCACAGGACTGGCTTAGTTTTCCCAACGGCAATGGCTGGACGCACTGGCGCCGGAAAGCGACGCCAGGCAAAGACCTGCAATGGGTTTCTCCACTGCCCGGAGGAAGCCGGCTCGGCGCCCCCCTCGGCTCCTGGGCTTATGTGAGCGGCCTGCCCGATCAGGTAGTGGCCGTGGCGCCGCGACAAGTGGAACCTGCCTCCGGCTGGGGGCGGTGGGTGGCCCCCTGGGTGCGCTATCCGTTGTTGCGGGCCCATTATGGAGCGCAGGTCGTGTACATTCTTCCTGCCGATCGAATTGAGCAGGCCTCGGCGGCGTTGCGGGAGGCAGACCCCTCAGCCGCCGGCTATAAGTACCTCAATTTTACCATTCGGGAGTTGAGGCAGCGCGATCTTTTTCCCAACGCAGACGGTTATAGCGGCGGATGGTGGCTTAGCGCAGACGGAGCCATTGTTTTTGCCCATGATAAAGT
>CAYOTJ010000784.1:0-1642 GCA_964406855.1 uncultured Saprospiraceae bacterium | reverse complement strand
CCTGAACCAGGAAAAGAATGCCATTCAGCTGGAGGCCGCCCGGGAGACCATCCGGCATCGGCACGGCATCGACCCACAGGCGCCCGTATGGTTGCTGTTTGGCCCGCTGGGCTACGCCCCCAACCTGGAAGCCCTCGATCGGGTACTCACAGAGGTAGCGCCCCTTCGCGCCGAGTTGGGCTTTCCCGGGGCGGCCATCCTCGTTTGTGGCGGCGGCCTGCCCGAGCGCTACCAGGACTTAGAAGCTTACCGCAGCCAAGGCGTGCAATATTTAGGCTTTGTACCCGACATCGACGACTATCTGCTGGGCGCCGACCTGCTCCTCAATCCCGTGGAGAGCGGCGCCGGCGTCAAAACCAAAGTCATCGAAGCCATCGCCCGAGGGCTGCCCGTCGTATCTACCCACAACGGCGCCCTCGGCCTCGACCAGGCCGCCTGTGGCCCCATGTTGCGCGTAGCGCCCGATGGCGACTATGCCGCCTTTCGCCTTCACTTAGCCGGGCTCCAGCGCCATCGACCCGCTCAAACCCCGGCCGCCTTTTATCAGCGCTACTACTGGCCCAACTGCCTGCAACCCTTATTGGAAATTATGAATCTGGCGCCTGCCCCCGGGCAGGATAAAACCAACGGAATATGAACCTCTTACAACGCATTCTACAGTCGAAAACCCTGGAGCGCTGGCGCCGCACGCTGGGCAAAGCCACCGGCCTCCACATCCGCCTCAAGCGCTTCACCGCCTCGGCCAGCCCCGAGCTCCGCACCGCCATGATCCTGCGCGAAGCCGGCATCGACTTAGTCTTCGACATCGGCGCCAATACCGGCCAGTTCGCCGAAGCCCTCTTCGATTTCGGCTACCAGGGTCGGGTAGTCTCCTTCGAGCCCACCGCCGCCGCTTATGCCGAGCTCAAAGCCCGCGCAGCCCGATACCCCCAATGGGAAGTAGCCGAGCGCTGCGCCATCGGCGATCAGGATGGCCTCATCACCATGAACGTCTCCGACGACTCCGTATTTAGCTCTGCCCTCGAAATCGACGATGCCTACACGGCCCACAACCCCAAAGCCCGCATCGTCAAAAAAGAAGAAGTGCCCGCCTACCGCATGGACACCCTCTACCAACGCTATCTCCAGGAGAACCCCAAGGCCCGCATCCTGCTCAAAATAGATACCCAGGGCTTCGAAAAACAAGTGCTCGACGGTAGCCGGGAACTCATCCGCCACGTCAGGAGTCTCAAAATCGAAATCCCCCTTTACCCCATCTACCGCAACACCGGCTTCAGCTTCTACGAAATCATCGACTACGCCCGGCAACACGGCTTCCAGCCTTACAGCATCCAGGTAGAAGGCGTCGACCTCCCCACCGGTCGCGTCAACACCATCGACGGGCTCTTTGTAAAGGAAGGATAAAAATTTGGGGCCCCGCCGCATAACATCTACTCCTTTTAGCAACTTGCGCGGCGCCGGGTGTTCCGCTACTATGGGCCGGCATAGCGGTTATGCCCAAACCTTGGCTAAGGCCCGGCCGGCCCATACCGCTTCACCCCCTGGTCCGGACAAAAGACGCAGTCTGGATTCCTGAATTTTGACTTGAAAATATATATGTAAAAATAAATTATAAAATACCTGCACCATGACCAATCTGTGC
>CAYOTJ010000783.1:0-1644 GCA_964406855.1 uncultured Saprospiraceae bacterium | reverse complement strand
GGTTTCTACCTGTTCTTTAACCTCAGCGGAGAGCTGCTCTTCACCCAGCGCCGCATCAGCCAGTCGGATTTGCCCGTAGCGGTTGCGCAAGCCATCGCCAACCAATTTGCAGCCTTCCAGATTGAAGACAATAAGATTGCCCGCCAGAACTTCCCCGATGGCGGCATCCGGTATGAAGTGCGGCTGCGCCCCAACAACGGAGACGAGAAGCTGACCGTCACGTTTTCGCCTGCCGGCGAGGTGCTGTGCAGCTACCACGATTAAGCTATAACTGGGGATAGTAAGGGATAAAACAAGCTTTGAGAGGCTTCAGGTGTATCCCTAATGTGCGCGGGCGTCGAAAGGTGCCCGCGCTTTTTTATGCCCTGCCCTTTGCCGACAACTGCCGCCCTCTATGGCTTTTCCTTCGCTAAGCTTATCCAAAGCACGCCTGCCAGTACCAGCGCAGTACCCGGTATCTGCCAGCCGCCGAAGGTCTCGCCCAAAAACACATAACCCATACCAATGGTAGCCACCGGGCCTACGCTGCTGATGATGGCTGTATTGCCGGCCCCGATGATGCGTATGCCTACGCTTACCAACAGCGTAGGCAGTACCGTGGAAAACACCGCCATAATGGCTACCAGCCCGTACAGCCCGGCCGGATGGCGCCATAGCGCGTCGAAGGCCCAGCCGCTCGAAAAGCCGTAGTGGATGAGGATGGCCGCCGTAGCCGCCAGCATAGCTGCCGAGGTATAGTACAGCGGCCCCATGATGCTGATGTATCGGCTGCTGCCCACCATATAAATGGCGTACATCAGTCCGCTGAGAAAAACAAGCGCCGCCCCCAGCGGCAGGTTGGCCGAGTGGCCGGCGTGGGTCTTATCGAGCAGCGCCAGGGCAATGCCGCCATAGGTGAGCGCCAGGGCAATGTATTGGGCCCTGCTCACGCGCTTGCGAAAAAACAGCGCCGTCAGTAGCAGTACCAGGGTGGGATATAGGAAGAGAATGAGCCGCTCAAGGCCCGCCGTCACATATTGCAATCCCATAAAGTCAAACAAACTGGCTAAGTAATACCCCGATAACCCCAGGGCGCCTACGGCCAACCAGTGACCCGCGTCGGCCAAAGGAGCGCCGCCCTTGGCCAAATAGCGCCGCCGCCCGATCCAGGTATTCGCCACAAAAAAGGGCAGCGAAAACAACATGCGCAGCGCAAGCAGCGAAACGCTGTCGATGTCGTAGCGGTAGGCCAGCTTGACCAGCACTGCCTTGCCCGAAAAACAAATGGCGCTGATGAGCACCAAGCCCGCCGCCAATACGCGCAGCCGGGCCGAAGGCGGCGCAGCGGCCGCAACGCTAATCTTGGACATGCTTACAAGAACATTGGCTCTGAGCCGATGTTTTAAGAGGAAAAATAAAATAAAGGTGCAAAATACAACGCCCAAGGTTGCCCTCATCACAGCGGCGGCCCTCAACGGCGCCATCGGCATCGAAAATCGCCTGCCGTGGCAGTTGCCCGACGATTGGGCGCACTTCCGCCGCGTAACCGCAGGCAAACCCTTTGTGATGGGCCGCAAAAGCGCCTTGGCCGAAGACGCCCTGCTATCTGATACCCGCAACCTCATCCTCACCCGTCAGGCCCAACCAGCCCTACCCCCCGGCTGC
>CAYOTJ010000782.1:0-1655 GCA_964406855.1 uncultured Saprospiraceae bacterium | reverse complement strand
GCCACCGGTGATGAGCCGCGAGCCGTCGGGAGAAAAGGCGCCGCAGCGCAAAGGCGCCGTATGACCGGAAAGAGGGATGGGTTGAGCGCCATTGGCTTGTAGGAGGGTAGCTGAATTGCCGCTCCAATAGAGCAGCGTGCTGCCCGCAGGGGATATTGCCCAACCCGAAGCCTGCCCGGGGGCGGCCAGCCGGATAATGGTGGGCGTTTTAGGGCTCATATCCAACTGATAAAGGGCTTTTTCGCGGGTTTCTACCAGCCATTGATCGGAGCTTTGAGGAAACAGGCGGGCATGGCGTACGGGGCCGTAGCCGGTAAATACAGGGCGTCCGAGGGCTTCATAGGCGGCTAATCCCAGGGTTCGCCACATGGCGGGCGATCCATCTTCCCCGGAGAGGCGCAAGGCCCAGGAGGCTAAGAGCAGGGCGTCGTCTTTTTCTCCGCTTAGCCGGGCGCTTTCGGAGAGCATGGTCAGGCGCAAGGCCTCGGCTTTTCGGCCTTGCTCCAGGGCGAGTTGGGCATTGGCTTCAGCGCGTGTGCGGGCATCCGCCAGTTCCTGATTGGTTTGCCGGAGCTGTTGCTCTCGTTGCTCAAGGGCAAGTCGGGTAGTGCGTTCGGCAGCAATGCGGCTTTCTAATTCCACAACCCAGCCATTGATGGCCTGCCGGATGAGGTTTTCCAGATCGTGGTTGGCGGGCTTGTCGTCGCAGGATATCCAGGCGGCCCAAAACTGGTTGATGGCTTCGCCATAGCGCTGGCGTTCGAGCAGCCGCAGGCCGTCGTTCCGAACTTTTTCGTAGCAGGTTTGCTGGGCCGTTACAGTGGATGCCGTCATTATCAACAACGCAGTTAGCGCCGCTGCGATCTTTTTTTTCATGGTCTGCCAGTTAAAAAGCTACGGTTAGGGAAATACCTGGGTTGCCGTCGGGGGTTGCGCTACGCATGCGCCATCGGGGGCTGAGTGGAGCTTGACCCAGAGGCGCCGGCGCTGGCGGGCTGCAAAACTGATCGTAAAGCCGCTGGTTTCGCCTTATGCGCCTATGTCGGACGGTAAAGAGGGTTGCGTCTAAGGCCAGCGCGCCGATGCCAACAGCCATCCAGGTGCGGGCTTGTTTGGATTGTTGGCGGGCATTGTTGTAGTAAGGAATGGCTTCGTTGGCGGGGTTTCCTGCCCGCCACAACTGTCGGTAGAGGTCGTAGTTGTCATTTTTTTTGCGGTTGAAGTTGAGGGCTGCGGCGATCGACCCCGCTCCCAAGGCGGCAACAGCCCAATGAGGCCATTGTTTTGCGGCATCGAAAACGGGGCGTCGGGTGCAGTCAAAATTGCCGTACAAGCTACTTGTAATGGTTAGTTGCCAGGTTTGGCCAAGACGCAATTGGTCTTCGGCTATGTCTATGAGCGCGCGGCGTTTTTCGCCAGGAGCAACCTGTGGCAATTCCTGCCAGCGCTCGGCAGGCGGGGAGAATGTCTTGCCATCGGGTCCTGTGAGCGTTATGGAAAAATCGGGCCAGGTGTGGTCTTTGGTTGTCGATGAACGGTAGTAAAAAACCATATAGGCTTTTGCCAGGACCACGATGTCGTTCTGCAAAAAACGCGTTCGCGTTCCTTTAAATGCTTGGTCGCTTTACAATGCCATGGACAGCTTGCCGGCGGCG
>CAYOTJ010000781.1:510-1663 GCA_964406855.1 uncultured Saprospiraceae bacterium | reverse complement strand
TCTTTTTCTGATCTGTTTTATATAGCCTCCGGCTCCAACCAGCGCACGCCCGTGACGCCTACCATCAATACGCCTGCCAATGAAGGAACGGCCATCGTATCGCCCGATCAAAAAGAACTCTACTTCACCCGTTGTAGCGGCGCTAAAAATGAAGATGCCTTTTGTCAGCTCATGCTGAGTCGGCAGCAGGCGGGCGGGGAGTGGGGGCCGGCACAGCCCTTAGAATTTATGAAGCCGGGCGCCAACTATATGCACCCGGCTCTGTCGGGAGACGGCAAACAGTTGTATTTTTCCAGCAACAATGAAGACAGTTGGGGCGGTTACGATATTTTTGTGAGCACGCGGGGCGCTGATGGCGTCTGGGGGGCGCCTGCTCCCCTCAGTCGGAACATCAACACCCCCAATGACGAGCAGTTTCCGTGGCTCGATCAGGATACCCTCTACTTTGCTTCCGACGGGCACCCCGGCATGGGCGGCTTGGACGTGTTTCGCACCCAGCGCGCATCCAATGGCGCCTGGCTGACGCCCCGAAATATGCAGGCGCCCATCAACTCCGGCGCCGACGACTTTGCCTTCTTCCTCGACCGGGGAGCCAAACCGCAGGGCGATGTGCTCGCGCTCGGCTATGTGAGCTCGCGCCGTACCGGAGGCGAAGGCGCCGACGACGTATACGTGCTGGAAAAAGTGAAGTTGCCCCCGCTGCCGCCTAAGCCGCCGGTAGAGATTGTTTACAAAAACTGGCTGGAAGTATACGTCTTAGAAAAGATATACCGCCAACCCGGCGACCCCAATAGCGAGGTCATCGGGCGCAAGCCCCTGCCGGGCGCTACCTTAGAAATAACCTTGGGCCGCGATGCCCGCAAAGTGACGGTAGACGACAATGGGATGTTCAAACTGGAACTCAAAGATAACGACGACTACAACATTTTAGCCTCCGCACCGGGGCTGCTCACCGGGCAATCGTCGTTTTCATCTAAAGGCATTGGTCGCGACCCCGACCGACCCGAGCAGACCTTTGAGTTAGAAGTTGTGCTGGAGCGCATCTTTGTCGACAAGGAAATACGCCTGGAAAACATCTACTACGACTTTGATCAGTGGTTTATCCGCGACGATGCCAAGCCCACCTTAGACGAGCTGGCCAATCTGCTGAAGA
>CAYOTJ010000781.1:0-500 GCA_964406855.1 uncultured Saprospiraceae bacterium | reverse complement strand
GTTGATTACCTCATTGCCCAGGGCATCGACCCCGCCCGGCTGGAAGCCCGGGGTTATGGCGAATCGGTACCGGCCAACGATTGCCTGTGCGCCCGTTGTACCGAAGATGAGCATCAATACAACCGGCGCACGACATTCAAAATTGTGGAATAACTACCGGGCTACGGGCTTTAACACCGTCAGATATACAGGAAAGTGGTCGCTGAAACCGCCGGCATAAGCGCCGCCGGCAAAAGTGCGGTAGGGGTAGCCCCTGTACTGGCCGCTCTTTTGTACCATATAAGGCGGGTTAAAGATGTAGGCCTGGTGATAGCGCAGGCCGGTTGCGGGTTCTTTATCCAGCAGGTTGTGGTTGAGGATGAGTTGATCGAACAGGCTCCAGGCATCGCGATACGCCAGAGTGCCCAGCCCGCGCCGGTAAAAATCGAGCATGGGGTTAAAATAGCCGCCCTGATTGACCTGATTGACCTTTCCTTTGGCGTCGAGCACTTGGGCTACGC
>CAYOTJ010000780.1:0-1673 GCA_964406855.1 uncultured Saprospiraceae bacterium | reverse complement strand
TATTCCGGCAGCGTCGGGCGTGGTCAGTACAAAAGGGCCGGCGGCGTCGCTCACCGTCACTACAGCGCTGCCATGATCGGTGCAGCCGCCGCCGGGGGCATTGTCGCGCACCGATACCCGGAAGTTCATACGACGCGCCACAGTGGGCAGCACCTCCCAGTCGAACGGTCCGCCATTGGCCAAGGCCGGCAGGGCCGGAAAATAGCGGGTAGGGCTGGCCGAGGGGTCTAAAGTCCTGAAATTAGGGCCTCCTGCATTGGTCGGCAGCGGAGGCTGCGTGCTGAGCTCGCTGTCGAATTGCTCCCAGCAGTACGTCAGGGCGTCGCCGTCGGCATCGGTGGCTGCGGCCGTCAGGAAAAAAGGCGTACCCATCGGGATGACGTAGGCCTGCTGCCTCGTCTCCACCTCGGGCGCTACATTGTTCAGCGGTATGCGCTCGCCGCAGGTATTGCCTCCGCCAAAAGCCACAAAATTCGTCATCTCCTCTAAGTTGTAGCCGTGGAAGTAGTCGTCGGAGTTGAGCTGTACATTGTCGCCGCAGATACCGGCATAGGCCATAATGGTAGAGCCGCTGCCCGGCTCTAAGGCCGTAATGTCTTGCTCATTGTTGTTGCCGCAACCCCTGAAGGTATGGCTGCCCGCAAACTGATGCCCTATCTCATGCGATACATAGTCGATGTCAAAGGGGTCGCCGGTAGGCGGAAATATACCCGTATAGCCAATGGCTTTGGCGCCCTGCGCGCATACTACTCCATAGCCGGCTACGCCTCCGCCTCCGGTTCCAAACACATGCCCGATGTCGTAGTTGTCGTTGCCAATAAGACTGTCGATGATGGTTTGGTTAGCCCCCAAGATGTCGTCGTCGGTATAGGGGTCGGTTTCAGGATCCATAAAGATGAGGGTGTCGTTGTTGGCAATGATGGTCATGCGCACGGCAAATTCGCGCTCATACACCCCATTCACCCGGTTCATCGTAGTAGCCATAGCCCCCAGAATCAGCGGTACCTCGCTGCCGTGGTACTGCGCATACTCGCCCATACAGGCCAGCGCCAGCCGGTAGTTGCGCAGTTGGCAGTCGCCAAATCGCTTACCTCCGCGGGGCGCGTGGGGGTCAGTGGCCGGGCTCTCTTCGGCGGCACAAGAGAACGTTTTATGCGGCGGCGGCACAAAATCGCGGCGCGCATACACCTGGTACAGCCGATCCTGACCGTGATACAGCGGGTCGATGAATACCGTGCCCTGCTGCTGTGTAAACACCATCGCATGAAAGCCTTGGGGCGTGAGGTCAAAGCGCACCGACAGGCTCGCGTCGGCTAACCCCCGCCCGGCATACGTCCTGATTTCCGGGAAGCGAGCGCCCAACTCGGCGGCCATAATCGGCGACTCCCATACGCCAAAGCGCGCCGTTGCGCCGTCGGGCATGGGCAATTCCAGCAGTATAGGCCGGGTTTTAGCCGCCGCGCTACCCTCCAAAGGCGCGGCGGCCAATAAGCTGCGCAGCGCGCTTACGTCCAGCGCAAAGGTTTGATATTGTTGGGGTTCTATGCGTCGTTCCTGCCCTTGTTGCAGGGCCGGCGGGCGGGGTTCCGCCGTCCAAAGCACATTTACTATCCCCGATTGAGCCGAAGCCCACACAGGGCACAGCAATACACACAGTAGCCAAAAGCGATTCA
>CAYOTJ010000779.1:0-1678 GCA_964406855.1 uncultured Saprospiraceae bacterium | reverse complement strand
ATCAGCTATTGGCATCGCTACAAGCGCATCACCAAGCGAGCCAAGCTGCGCTTTGAAAACCACGACTGGCACGGCATTCAGGAAGACGGGCGCGAACGCATGACCCTCTACCGCGACATGGTGGGAGAAACCCGAGAAAGTCTGCTGGCCGTCTTGGGCGACCGGGCCGTCGACCGGGAAGTGTGGCGGGAAATGAAGCTCCACTTTCACAACGAAACCGCCAATTTCAATACCCGCAATATTGCAGAGTCGTTTTACAACTCCGTATTCCGGCACTCCCACCCGGGTACCGGCGCCGACGACGAGCTGATGTTTGTGTACAGCACCGGCAACTATCGGGATTTTAAAAGCGCTGTGCCCATTTTCCACACCATCCACCTCATGGAACCCATCGATCTGTCGATGCGGCAACTACTGGGTTCTTATCCTTTTTCTGTGCCCTGGCAAAACCTCAACCGCGATATTGCTTACCTGTGCGGCGCTCTGCGTGAATGGCTCACCCAACATGCCATACCCGGCGTGCCCATCCGGTTGGAAGCGCTCAAATCGCTCTTTTTCCGCAATAAAATTGCTTTTATCGTAGGGCGCATCGTGCAGCAGGAGCGGCAATACCCCTTTGTGGTTCCCCTTATGAACGGGCAGGATGGTATTTTTACCGACACCCTGCTGACAGAGCGCAACCACATCAGCCCCATCTTCAGCTACAACCGCTCCTACTTCTTAGCCGACGTAGACGTGGTAACTGAAACCGTCGATTTTCTGCAGAGCATACTGCCTATGAAGGGCATGGGCGAGCTGTACAACTCCATTGGCTTTGAAAAACACGGCAAAACGGTCTTTTTCCGCGATCTGGTGCGCCACATGGAGCGCAGCCTCGACCAGTTTGACCTGGCGCCGGGCATCAAAGGCATGGTGATGGTTGTTTTTACCATGCCCTCCCACGATGTGGTCTTTAAAATCATAAGGGATAAATTTGCGCCGCCCAAGCACGTCTCCGAAGCAGACGTCATCCAGAAGTACGAGCTTGTCAATCAGCATGACCGCGTAGGCCGTCTGGCCGATACCTACCTTTTTCAGCACTTGATATTGGATAAAGAGCGCTTTAAGCCGGCCCTATTGGAAGAACTGCTCAATGAATGCGGCTCCAAAGTAAAGATAGTAGGCAATCAGGTAGAGCTCACTCATGTGTACGTGGAAAAGAAGATGATCCCGCTGAATCTGTTTCTCGAACAGGCCTCGCCCGAAGCGGCTGTCAATGCCATCAACGAGTACGGACTGGCCATCCGACACTTAGCCTCTGTAAATATATTCCCCGGCGATATGCTCTTGAAAAACTTTGGCGTCACCCGTTTGCGGCGGGTGGTATTTTACGACTACGACGAAATCGGCTTCCTCACCGACTACAACTTCCGCCGCCTGCCCCCCGCCCGCGATGAAGACGACGAGGTAGCCGGCGAGCCTTGGTTCTACGTGGGCGAAAACGACATCTTCCCCGAGGAATTTCCCAAGTTCCTGGTCGGCGCGCCGCACCTTCGGCGCACATTAGAAGAGCTGCACGGCGATCTATTTGACATCGCCTTCTGGCAGGACATGCAGGCTCGCCTCCGCGCCGGCGAGATTGTTGAAATTTTACCCTACCCCGATCAAATAAGGTTTGGTTGATATATAGTTCTCCAAG
>CAYOTJ010000778.1:1060-1681 GCA_964406855.1 uncultured Saprospiraceae bacterium | reverse complement strand
GGCCCATACCGCTGCACCCCCTGGTCCGACATTAGAGCAGGTTGCGGGGCTACGCCCGGGGGATGTTGCGGGTGTTATGGGCCCGCAGAACAAGCCTATTGAGCCGAGCGCCAGTCGATCCGGCCTAATTCACCGAGGCGCTGCCATTGAGATCGCCCGATTTGATGGCAATGAAGCCGGCATTGGGCAGGCTACCCTGAAAAGTAAACCGATGATTGGTAAATACCGGCGGATTGAGCCAGGGGTTATTGGGATTGGTAAAAACGTGGTTGGCCCGCACAAAGCGCCAGGAGGGCACATTGGGGAAAGTAGTTTCCTGGTTGAGTACGATGCGCTGTATCTGAATGATGTCGAGGGTACTCAGACTACCGCTGTTATTGACATCTGCCGCCAGCATTTTATAGGGGTCATTTAGCTGAGCTATATCCAGAATATGGCGGCGCAGGATGATGATGTCCAAGGTAGAGACGCCATTGGAGGCATTGTCATTGCGGGCCAGGTTGAGGGTAAGCGTATCGGCTGCGCCGGCCACCGCAAACGAGAAGGCGCCCGTGGCGGTAGTCGTCACATTGGCCGTAGCGCCGGCGCTGTTGACGGCGCTGATGGCCACCTGAGCTACGG
>CAYOTJ010000778.1:462-1050 GCA_964406855.1 uncultured Saprospiraceae bacterium | reverse complement strand
CGAGTCGAGGGTCATGGGCGCCGTGCCCAGCGGGTCAAGCCAGTCGCGCAGCCGGGTAGCGGGTGTGCCACCGCCTTCCCAAGCCAGCGACAGCCGCCCGAAGTAGCCGAGGGTATTGTCGCAGGTGATGGTAGCGCCGGCGCCATGCAACTGACCCACTACGCGGTGATTCTGGTCAAAGAGGGCGGCGCCCGAGGAGCCCACCTCAATCGTTCCGTTGGAGTACCACGTCCGGAAGTGATGCTGGGCAGGAGTGGTCACGTTATTGTTCCAGTTGATAACGGTATTCTGTACGGCGGAAGCAGTAGTGGAGAGGGCTATCTTTTTGATGTCGCCCCGAGGATGATGCACTACGCCTGCCGTAGCGGGCGCAGTTCCCGATCGATCCCAGCCGTAACGGGGTAGCCCCAGGTTGTTGACCTGCGGGAAGAGCTCTACTAATAAAAAGTCATTGGCCTGCCGGCCGGCGCGGAAATTACTGCCGAACACCGGCGTAAAAGCAGGCTCAGCGCCGGGATTGGGGCAGCCGGCAGTTTCGTAGAAGAAATCAAAGCGCCACAAGTCGTAAAGAGGCGTATAGCCGTCCTG
>CAYOTJ010000778.1:0-452 GCA_964406855.1 uncultured Saprospiraceae bacterium | reverse complement strand
CTTCCACAACCACAATGATGCGGCATACGCCCCGCTTTTCGATTTGCCAGTTGGCGCCGGCAGGGCAGTTGATGTTGTCATGGCAGGCGCTGGAGGCGCCAAAACCAAACATCAGGGGAGAGGCCGCCGGCAGCGGAGCATCGTTTCGGTACGCATAGTCGATGCGGCTGATGCGAAAAGGAAGGCCGGTATCGCTACCAATTGGGGTCTCATAGACGACCACCAGCTCGGCCCCCGATACAAAACCCAGCCAACTGCGGCGGGCATCGGACGCCACAGCGCGCCGATCGAAGGCATAAGCCTCATGCGGTTTAAGCGGATCATAAACCCATAGCCGGCTATCGGCGGGCATATTGAGCTCATCAAAATGAACGGCTAACCCCAAGGCGCCCTGAGCACGCAGCCGCCACTGCCAGCGGCGCAGGCCATTATCCGCAGTAGTCCATTGGCCT
>CAYOTJ010000777.1:658-1688 GCA_964406855.1 uncultured Saprospiraceae bacterium | reverse complement strand
ACTTTGAACAGTTGGCTGCGGAAACCGCAGGCCGCCCCGTAAAAATACTGATGGTAAGCCTCGACTTCAAGCGGGATATCCCCACCAAGTTGCTCAAATTTGTACAGGAGCGCCCCTTCACGCTGCCCCTGGCGGCGCTGGCCGACAGCCGCTACAATGAGTGGATCGACCGCGTAGACCCCGAATGGGGCGGAGCCATCCCCGTCACCATTGTCTATAAAGGCGCGCATCGCCGCTTTGAGCAGGGGCAGTTCCCGGCCTATGCCGACCTCCGAAAATTGGTAGACGAGGTGAGCGCGCTTTAATCATTAATTATTTCATTATCAAATGATACTGCTATGACTAACCGCATGTTTTTTGCACTGGCCGGACTGGCGCTGCTGCTCTTCCAATGCGCGCCGGGCGAACCTGCCGCCGATGTTCAACCCAATGGCGGCGCTAAAGCTGTGCAAGTAGCCGCCCATGAGGCAGTAGCCGAAGCCAATTATGCCGATGGCCTGCAGTTGGGTGAAAAGGCGCCCGACTTTAGCCTCAAAAACATCGATGGCAATATGTATTCCTTAGCCGATGTAAAAGACGCTAACGGCAATACCCCTAAAGGCTATGTGGTGATCTTCACCTGCAATACCTGCCCCTTTGCCGTAGCTTATGAAGACCGCATTGTGGCCCTCCACAAAAAAACGTCGGCGATGGGTTATCCGGTGGTAGCCATCCAGCCCAACGACCCGGCCATCAAGCCCGACGACGGCATGGAAGGGATGCAGCGCCGCGCCAAAGAAAAGGGCTTCTCCTTCCTTTACCTCTTCGACGACGGCCAAAAAGTATACCCCATGTACGGCGCTACCCGCACGCCCGAAGTGTATCTGCTCGATGCGGGCCATGTATTGCGCTACCATGGCGCCATCGACGACAACGCCCAGGATGCCGGCGCCGCAACCGTCAACTACGCTAAGTTTTCGATCCCAGTGCCCGCAGTCTCGGAGTCGCCGGCGATGGCGACACGGCACAAGAATACATGGCTTGAGTCGAG
>CAYOTJ010000777.1:0-648 GCA_964406855.1 uncultured Saprospiraceae bacterium | reverse complement strand
CATTGGCTGCACCATTAAAGCAGCCAAGTAAGGTAGCCAAGTAATCCAATCGGGTAGATCAGCCGACGAAGCCCCCTACCCGTATTTTTGCTCTTTTGCCCGCTTTGCCGTATCTTTGCGGGCAAAAGAGCAAATGACGACTACCCTAACCAAATTTCAGGAAGCCATACTCGAAGGCATCCCAAGCGAGCTGCCCCCTGCACAGCCCTGGGACGAAAACGCAAGCCATGCCCCCCGGCGCGTTGTGGAAGGCGTGCTCAACGACGACGATAAAAAACTAGCCCTGCGCAACGCCCTGCGCTATTTTCCGGCTCGCCACCATCCGGTGCTGGCGCCCGAATTTGCCGCCGAACTCCGGCAATACGGCCGCATCTATATGCACCGCTTTCGGCCCGACTACCCTATGTATGCCCGCCCCATAGCCGAATACCCCCACCGGTCGAAGCAAGCTGCCGCCATCATGCTCATGATCCAGAATAACTTGGACCCCAAAGTGGCCAAACACCCCCACGAGCTCATCACTTATGGCGGCAATGGCGCTGTTTTCCAAAACTGGGCTCAATATCGTTTAGTCATGCAATATTTAGCCCGCATGACCGACGAACAAACCCTGGTGCTCTATAGCGGCCATCCGCTGGGACTATTCCC
>CAYOTJ010000776.1:0-1692 GCA_964406855.1 uncultured Saprospiraceae bacterium | reverse complement strand
TCATTCTCTTCATCATAAAAAGCTACCGGCTTGTTGCTGGTCAGTTGGCGCAGTTGACCGTCGGCTATGCCGTAAGCCATCCAGGCCGTATCCGATGGGCTGTACCAGTATACATAGTTACCGCCAGGCGACCACTGCGGACTGCCATGCATGGCCCGCGCTACGCTCCTGCGCTCGCCCGTGGCCACATTCACCACGTACAGGTCTTTGCGGGCCGGGCTCCCCTCCCACTGGGTGGCCGGCAGATAGGGTGTTTCGTCATAAGCCAGCGCATAATTCCCATCGCCCCTGTTGGCCGTCGCCAGCTCGGGCGCCGTCTCGTCGTGCAGGGGCGTCATGGCTTTTTTATCCCAATGCCACACGCAGGTATAGGCGCGCTTGCGCTCGCGCTCTAATCGCACTTCCTCCTGGGTATACAACCGGGGGGCGTTGTAATTCCAGACCTCTACCTGCACTACTTCTTCGTCCAGCAAGGTAGTATCCGATAAGATGGGCGGCAATGCCCGCCCAAAATAGAGTTTCGACTGGTCGTAGGAGAAGGTCACAGCCGCATGTTCGCTCACCCGCCAGCGGCCTTCTGCCTGAGCAATGGGGGTTGGCGCGCGGTCGCCGCGCTGCCAGCCATGCAACACAAAAGGCCGGATGCGCGCCTTGGTCGTATCCCGGTCGGCCACAAAGGCTACCCGGCTGCCATCACGGCTAAGGGCCATCGAGCGGTAGTCGCCTTTGCCCGTTAGCAGCGTATCCAAGCGGCCCCGGCCGGCGTCAAAGTAGTACATACCAGGCCTGATGAGGGTATCCCTGCCGGCGCTGTGCACCAGAAAGGCAGCCCCCTCCTCGGCATGGGCATAGGCTTTTACGCCATCTATGTACAAACTGTCGGCGCTGCCTAAGCGGCGCAGCACCAGCCGGTAGCTTTCCTTATCCAGCCGCTTGGTCAGGCTGTCGGGCAGGGGCGTTTTAATGCCATACGCCAGCCAGCCGCTCCACTTGGCCGGCAGTTGGTAGTTTTTCAACTGCGGTATGCGCTCGGGCTCGGCAGGCGGAGCGCCATTGGCCGGCAGCGCCAGTATCGCCAGGGTGTCTAAGGGCAGCTTAGCTTTATCTACCTTGCGGCGGCGCATGGCATTTATGCTGTCGCGGGCCGGGTGTATGCGAAACACCGCATAGGCCCCATCGGCCGAAAAACTCAGCGCATCAGCCCGCTCAAAGCGCCGCTCCTGCCCGCTGCCGTTGTTCCGCAACACCAGCACGGGGTCGCCCTGGTCGGGGCGCAACACATACGATATCCAGCGGCCGTCGGCCGACAAGGTCGTCGACTCAATGCTGTTCCAATGGTCAAAGTCCTCTATCGCAAAAGATCGCTTAAACTGGCCCGCCGCCGGAAGGCTCCACAACAAAAACGCTCCTATTGCCATCAGGCAGGAAGCATATTTCCGAGAACTTACCCTAAAGAAAAAATGGTCGTTGCGCATGACTATGAGGTTGAGGTTGAGGTTGAGGTTGAGGTTGAGGTTGAGACTGAGGTTGAGAATTAGGTTGAGGTTGAGACTGAGGTTGAGAATTAGGGCGTGCCCCCCGGCCCCTTGGGCGCTATGCCCTGGCGAAGAGACCATTTGCTAAGGGGCCGGGGGTCGCCGCCACGCCCTCGTTGCACTCGGTCGGGTAAACGTCCGCCGTCGCTACGCTAGT
>CAYOTJ010000775.1:0-1693 GCA_964406855.1 uncultured Saprospiraceae bacterium | reverse complement strand
GTTAACTTAGCGCGGGCTTTTAAAGAAAGGCCGGAGTTGGTGGGGGCTTGGGAGGTGGCGTTCAATAAGAATTTTCCAGAATCCTTAAAAAGAGATATTACTGCATTAGAATATTTATCATCTCCAAGGAATACGGTTCGTCTTGATGTAGAAGAAGCACTTGGTGGGCATTCATTTGCCAGACATGGTTCAAGTCTTCCTTTGACAGATATGAGCCAACGGGTTATGGGTTCTCATCCGACCTTCCCCCAAGCGAGATCCGCATTGAAATTTGATAATGATGCAATACATCTGGACGCAGTCAACCAAGCTTTCAATCATTATAAAAACCAAATCAGAGCACATTATGCTTCTGGTGGAGGCTATGAAACTTGGCCAGCATATGATTTTGGCAACAGAGTTGGAGAGGGTTACCACAACTATGCCACTCTTAGTAACCCTACGGCTACTTATGTGACCACAAATAAAGTGGTCATTTCCACAAAACCTGACCCATCACATCCAGATGGATTTATTATTGATAGCTCATATCCTAAATTTGAACCATAATGAATTATCAGAAAGCAATACAAGTTTTAAAAAGTGCTCTAAGTGAGTTTTTTATGTATCACAAGTACGAAAAAGCAGTTGAGCTTTTGAGAGAAGCGATTCAACGTAATAGTTATTATTCAAACTGGGCAGAAGTTGGTGAAATGGTGTACAATAAAAAAATGCCCATAGGAGTACCCCTATTATTGATGAGAGATAACGCTAATCTTCCTCTATTTGAAGAAAGTGATGAAGGTGCCTATAGATGGTTAGCTTTGATGCTGTACAACGTTGCACTTGATGAAGAGGATGAAAGCGTACCATATTTACCTATAAATACTGATCATCCTACATAAGACAGGGGAGACTAAACCAAATCGTGCTATACAGAAATGATCCTCCCTTTCCACACAGCCCGCATTCTCGGACCAGGGGGCGCAGCGGTATGGCCCTCTTTCACCCCTTGGAATAGCGAAGCGTATATTCCACGGGGTGAAAGAGGGCCATAATAGCGTAGCACCCGGCGCCGCGCAATAGGCTATAAGAAACGAAACGATATGCGGCGGGGCCCCAAAAAAGTATATTTGAACCTACTTACTAGCCGGCGCCACGAGTCGGGTGGGGCTATTGCCCTGGCAGCGGGATTATTTGGAGGAGCAGTTGTACCTGCTCAAATACCATACCCAGACCGACTTTTATGTGATCTTCCACAGCCGGGGCGAGTTGTACAGTCGTACCGCATTGGAAAATCTGACGCGGGCCGTGCGCGAGGGAAGCCTGCTGGGCAGCCGGGAGCGGGCGATATTGGTGCTGATTCCCTACACCTCGGTGGCCGATGGGCTGTTAGATACAGATGCCTGCGGCAGCATCGACGTCTCTGCCACAGCCGGCCTGCTGGGCGATGCCTGTGAGGCCAATGGCACAGACGCCTACGAATACCTGCTGGGGATATTGAGCTGTGTGCCGAAACCTGTGTGGATCAAGCGGATGACGCAGCTATGCAATGGCGATGTAGTACTGGGGGAGGTCAGCAGCGGCGGGCAGTGGGAGCGGGGCTATCCGTTTGTGAGCTTGTTGCAGGCCTTTAAGAGCCCCCATCGGGATACCCTTATGGCTTGGGAGCCGGGCTGGCAGGCGCGGCAGTCGCCGGAGCTGATGGCGCAAT
>CAYOTJ010000774.1:0-1700 GCA_964406855.1 uncultured Saprospiraceae bacterium | reverse complement strand
CCGGCAATGGCGCCCAACTCAGCGGCGCTGATGCCTTCCTGCTGGGCTATGTTGCGCACCAGCGGGCTGTAAAAGCGATCGCCATCCTGAGCCGCTACTGCCGGCGAAGCAGCAGGGCTAACGGCGGCAGGGCCCGCAGCAGGGGCTTCTGCGGCCGGCGAAGCAGCCGGTTTTTCAGCTACGGCAGGCGATGCGGCCGGTTCGGCGCCGGCTTCGGTATCAAGTATGGCAATCACCTTACCGATGGGCACCGTCTCGTTTTCCTGAAAAAGTATCTGCTTGAGAATGCCGGCAACGGGCGATGGCACTTCGGAATCTACCTTATCGGTAGCAATTTCAAGCACTGTATCGTCCAGTTCCACCATATCGCCAACCTGCTTGACCCAGCGCAGTATGGTGGCCTCCATGATGCTTTCACCCATTTTGGGCATAATGAGTTCTACCTGAGCCATAACGCTTCGTATTGGTTTAATTTGGTCTATTTGGTTCTCCAAAGCGCTGCAAAGGTAGAGCATATTGCTGCGCTTTGCAAAATAATATTCACTTTCAAGCCTCTCGACGGTCTTGAAAAGGAATATTCATCATCCAAAAAGCTCAAGAGGTGGCTAAAAAGCGCTATCTAAGCCATTACTGGCACGCAAGCTTCAATTTCAGCTATGGCCCGACGCAAAAACGCCGGCAATATGGCGTCGTGAGTACGGGCAATGCGGCTGGGATTCCGTAGGTCTATCAGCATCTGGTGGTATTTTTCAGGGCCATGTTCCTCCATAATGCTCAGGCGGCGCTCAGGCTCTACAAAGTGGGCGATCATACCGCGGGGGTCGGCCTCGGGATGAAACTGCACACCCACCATCTCCGGCGAAAATCGGATACCCATAAGGGCGCGCTCAAGCGGCACATGGGGGCGGATTTTTTCCAGCGCCAATATCTCGGCGCCCATTTCCTCTATTCGCTCCATGTTGGGTTGAACCACCTGATATCTGCGAAAATCGGCTGCCCAAATGGGATTGTCAAGCCCCGTAAAAATAGCGTCATTGATGCCCGCATCTGTAAGATGTACAGGGAAAGTGCCAAACGACATGCTCCGGCGGGGCGTTACCTCAGCCAACTGAAAGTAGTTGGCCGCCATCTGAAAAGAATGACAGATGAAAAACACATGCTTCTTGCGCTCCTCAAAGCGGTTCCAGTCATATACCTGCTGCAACCAGTCGTAGTAGCGTACATCCCATACGCCGTTCCCTTCTAAAGGATCGCCGGGGCCGCCGCTGGAAATGTATATATCATAATCGAGATCGGGTACTTCCGAAAGCCGGCGCACATCGTAAACGTCCCATTCCAGTTGTGTCCGAAATGAGTCTGCAATTTCCTTGATACACCGCATCCCCTGATTGGGCGTACCCTCGTACATATCCAAAATGGCTAATTTCAGCTTGTTCATAGTAAGTACCCGCCGCCGGTTAGATAATTAAATGAATAATCCCGGGCTTTTTAAATGCCCGGGCAACAAAATGGTTCACTTGGTTGGAAAGTGGGCAATTAAGGATTGGACGCATTCTCTGCTGCAAAGAAACAAAAAAAGCGGCGCGTAAATCGTTCCCGGCACAGCTTTTTGCGGAAAAATGTCGCCCGACGGGCGTGTTTAGTCTGCTACTACAAACAATGTATTTACGCTACCTCAACTGCGATGCACTCCCATGAAA
>CAYOTJ010000773.1:0-1714 GCA_964406855.1 uncultured Saprospiraceae bacterium | reverse complement strand
CATTAAGGTAGTTAAGGACATTAAGGGGCTCCGCTTTGGCAGGGGCAGGCGGCCTGCGCCGCTTGGGTCTTAACTTCCTTAACTAGCTTAATGGTGGAAAAACAGATCAGCGTAGCTGATCCTCATCGCTGTTATTTTAAACATTGAGGTAGTTAAGGACATTAAGGAGCTCCGTAGCATTGCACCTTCGCTCCCCGATCTTTTTGCGCCCGGCGTAATCAAAAAAGATAATCCTCCCTACCTTTTGCATGGGAAGCTCGGGGATCGCTGACGCTCCGGATCGGGGAGCGCCCCAGGCATAAAACCGCTATCCCAAGCCCTAAACAACTAACCACGAGCCACGACGATCCCCGAGCCGTGTAGTTTTAAAGAAATTTTTAAATGAGTAAAATGTTATATTAAAAACAAACGCTTTGCGAAGCGTGCCGCCCGGACAAGGGATGGGAGCGGTATGGCCTGACGGCTTCACCCCGCGGAATAGCGAAGCGTATATTCCACGGGGTGAAGGAGGAAGGCCATAAGAGCGGACAGCCCGGCGCCGCGCAGGGTGATAAAAGGGGTAAATGCTATGCGGCGTGGCCCCAAAAAAATTACTCCTCCTGTGGTTGGAAGTATTTGCGCAGGGTGGCTTCGGCGGGCTTGTTGATGGGGTTGAAGCCGGCGCCGTTGTCTTCGTTATGGCTGAGTTGGCTGGGCCATTTCCACCAAAACATACCGCGGAACCAGGCCGACTCGTCGGCGAGGGCGGCGAAGAGGGCCTCGAAGCAGCGCTGCTGATGCCCGGTGTTGACGGGGCGGTTTTTGGCCTCTTCATGGGGGCCGGTCCAGGGTTTTTCCACGCTGCGGTAGCCAATTTCGGTGAGCCATACGGGCCGCTGAAAGCGGCGGCTGACGGCTTCGGCTTTGTCGAGGAAGGCCTCGGCGCCCTGGCGGAGCTCGGCGTCGGTGGGGGCGTCGGCTTTGGAGAGGGGGTAGTAGCCGTTGAGGCCGCAGTAGTCGAGCTCGTCCCAGAAAGCGATGCCTTCAAACTCGGGGCCCCAGTTGGCGGCATAGGTGAGCGTGCCGGAGTAGAGCCCGCGCCAGCGGCGAATCATGCTGCGCCAGCGATCGGGGTGGCCAAGGGTAGCCTGCGTAAGCTCGGTGCCTACGCATAGGGCCTCTAAGCCATGCATTTCGGCTAACAGCGCGTAGTGGCGCATCCAGCGGTAGTAGTAGTCGAAAAACTGGTCCCAGGCGGCCGAGTCGGGCATCTGCACATCGCCGGGCCAACCGCCGCGCACCCATATCTGGGGTTTGAGGAGGCAATAAAAGCCCAGTTCGCGGGCGGTATAGGCGGCATGGAGCACCGACTCGTCGGTTTCGGAGCCCGCCTCGCGCACCACGGGTATGGGCGTAGCCTGCCGGGCGGAACGCATATAGGAATAGGGCACAATGGCTAAGGCGTTGGCGCCGGAGCTGCGAAGGCGCTCCAAGGAGGCGCGGGCCTGGCCGCCGCCATAGCCGTTGTAGATGCTGTAACCTTCGTGGGCGAAGGTGAAGCCTTTGCGATAGGCATTGCCTGAGGGGGCGGCCTGCGCCGGCCCGGCTGTCGCCATCTGCCCGAGCCAGGCCTGCCATCCGGCTTCCAAGCGGCGGCGCTCGGCGGCAGAAAGGTCGGCGGCGCTCCAGGAGGCGTAGCGCTGCAAAAAAGCCTCGCGGCCCCAGCTTTCGAGTA
>CAYOTJ010000772.1:0-1715 GCA_964406855.1 uncultured Saprospiraceae bacterium | reverse complement strand
GAATATGGCCGGCGTAAACGTGCGCACGGTGGGTAGTTTCTGGCGGGTAGTGCATTATGCGCTGACGCTGCCGGCCTGCCAGCAGGGGGTGCATCTGCTGCCCATCTGGGAGCCTGGGGTGGTGTCGAGCCTGTATGGTATGGCCTCATGGCGCATCAATCCTGCCTTTTTTGATGCCGAACTGGCGGCGGCCTGCCCGTGGTTGGATACGGCCGAGGCACAGTTGGCCGCCGTAGTGAATGTGCTTCATCTGATGGGCAAAACGGTGGGCATGGACGTGATACCGCATGCCGACCGCTATTCGGAGATAGTGCTGGCCAATCCGGCGTATTTTGAGTGGCTGCGCCGTGAAAACGACCGCATCACCGACCATAGCGCCCACTTGCACGAAGCCGTAGAAAACCTGATTCGGCGCTGGCTGGCGCGAAGCGGGCAGGCGCCGGCAGGCGATGTGTTTGCCCTGCCGGAGCCCGAGCGGCTGCAACTGCTCTTTGGCGCGCCTGAAGATCAGGAGGGTCGCACCCGCCGACGGGCCGGGTTGGTTGACTGGCTGTTCAGGGAGGGCTACGAGCCTGTGCCGGCTACCATGGGCCCGCCTTATCGGGGCTTAGAAGTAGACCCCAGCCCTGAGGCGCAAACGACGGACTATTTGGGCCGGGTGTGGCGCGATTATCGGATAACGGCCCCGCAGGAGATGTCGAGGGTTTTTGGGCCGCTGACGCGCTACAAGTTTTATGAAAGCTTAGATGATAACCGCGAGTGGGGCGTCGATTTTAGCCGGCCGCGGCCCGAGGTGTGGGATTATTTCTGTAATGGCTATGCCGGGATGCAGCGCCGCTATCGCTTTGATTTTATGCGGGGCGATATGTCGCATGTGCAGATGCGGCCCGAGGGCGTGCCGTTCTACTTCGACGAATATTACGACCCGCATCTGGCCGTGAAAACGCGCATAGCCCGGCAGGCGCCCTGGTTTGCTTATTTTGCCGAGTCGTTTCTGGCGGGCCCCAACTTCATGGCTTATGGCGATGAAGTGGAACATTTAGAGGCGAGCCAGGCCGATGTCACGCTGGGCGACCTGCAAAGCATGGTGGTGGGCGAGCCCGATTTTATGGCCCACCTGCGTCGCTACTTAGATGTGCTGAGCACAAGGCGCACGACCCCTTGTTTTACCCTGATGACGGGCGACAAAGACGATCCGCGCTTTGATAAATTTTACCTGACGGGAAATGAAGCCCGCTTTTTCTTCGGATTGTTTGTGACGGATATGCCCAGTTATATGGGGCTGGGCTTTGAGCAGCGCGATCCGCATCCGGAGCCGGCCCCCAACGAGCACTATACCAAGCTCTATGTGTTCCAGATAGAAGACGGGCCTAAGGCTACCCGGGGGCCTTACCAATGGGGTAGAAACGGCGAGTTGTTCAGGCGGCTCGACGCCATACGCCGATGGGCCGACGGGGTGCTGCCCCAATTGGCCGGCGCTTCGACCCGCTGGCTCTTGCCCCCCGATCCTACAGCTGCTCACTTGGTGTGCGCCTGGACGCAGGCGAGCGATGATCCGGGCTATGTGTTTGTGGTGAACTTTAACCTGAAAGAACCTGCCCGCAACGTCAAATTGCCGCGCTGGACGAGCAGTGCGCTGCGGATGCGGCCCATCTTCTCTACGCATCAGGGCTTGCTGCGGGCCAGCGAGCTAAGCTGTAACGCGGTGCACTGGT
>CAYOTJ010000771.1:0-1721 GCA_964406855.1 uncultured Saprospiraceae bacterium | reverse complement strand
GTCAATAACTGTCGGGCTCAGGCATCCATAATGGTTGAATTGGACACCCTGCGCCCCGTCGCCTCCATCGCGCCGGCCGGGCCGCTCACCTGCGCTACCACTCAGCTCGCTTTGCAGGCGGCTACGGCGGGCCAAACAACTGGCTTTACCTATGCGTGGGCAACTTCCGACGGGCAGATCGCCCAAGGCGCTGCCACCCCGGCGCCCCTCATTGTAGCGCCAGGCACGTATACCCTCACCGTTGCCAATACCTCCAATGGCTGCGAAGCACTCAGTAGTATTGCCATCGCTGAAGACGTGGCCGTGCCTGTGCCGGTCGTTGCCCTGCCGGATACCCTCACTTGTACCATTGCCCAGCTTACCCTCGACGCTGCCGCATCTTCCAGCACGGCCCCCCCGGCTTTTACCTGGACAACCACCGACGGCCACATCGTCAGCGGCGCCCTTACGGCCATGCCCCGGGTTGATGAGCCGGGTACTTATCGATTGGTTTTGCGCAACCCCGTCAACGGTTGTGTGGATTCTGTTGAGGCAGTCGTCGCTCAGGACGTTGTATTGCCTTCCGCCATTGTGCTGCCGGCAGATACCCTCACCTGCGCTGTCACTACCGTGACCCTGCAAACGACGGGCTCCAGCACGGGGCCGGATATAGAATACGCCTGGACCACTACTTTGGGGAACATCCTCTCCGGCGCCAATACGCCCATGCCGGTCATCGATGCGCCGGGCCAGTATTTTCTCAAGATTACCGATCTGGGCAACGGCTGCGTATCTACGGCTTCTGTGCAGGCGCCCCGCGATATTGCGCCGCCTGTTGTCAGCCTGGCGCAACCCCTGCAGCTCAACTGCCTGCGTACAGATGTGCGCCTCGACGCCAGTGGTTCCTCCGCCGGCCCTCAGCCGGCCTTTATGTGGTCGACGGCCAATGGCGTCATCAGCGCCGATGCCAACAGCCTTATCGCTACGGCCACAGCGCCGGGGTTGTACACCTTTACGGCCACCAACTTAGTCAACGGCTGCACCGCCTCCGACGCCATTACGGTATTTCAGAACATAGCGCCTCCTGTGGTAAATGCCATCGCCGCCGATACCCTCGACTGCGTAGTGAGCCAGTTTGCGCTCAGCTCGTCGGGGTCCAGCAGCGGCCCGTTGTTCAGCTACCTGTGGTCGACGAGCAATGGCAATTTGCTGGGCGACCCCGCCTCAGCCGCCCCCGCAGTTGACCAGCCCGGCCAATACGTGCTTTTTATCAGGAATACCGCCAATGGTTGCACGGCTACCGATACTGTAACCGTGGCCCGGGATACCCTGCATCCCATAGCCGTAATAGCCCTGCCTGAGGAGCTCAACTGCGATCGTGCCATAACCGCCCTCGACGGCGCGGGCTCTTCAACAGGCGCGACCATCCGCTACGAATGGACTACCGCCAATGGCCGGTTTACAGGCCCTCAGAACGCCCTCGCCACCGCCGCCGATTTGCCCGGCCAGTACACCCTCTCCGTGCGCAACCTCCGCAATGGCTGCCTCGCTGCGGCTACGACAACCGTAACGCAGGATGTGACCCTGCCCGTGGTAGTCATAGCCCCGCCCCTGACGCTGACCTGCATCCGGGAGGAAACGACGCTCGATGCCTCAGCCTCGGATAGCGGACCTTCTTTTGTCATCAGTTGGACGACCTCAGGCGGCGTCTTTACCAGCGGCCAAACCACCCTGGCCCCCTC
>CAYOTJ010000770.1:0-1731 GCA_964406855.1 uncultured Saprospiraceae bacterium | reverse complement strand
GTCGTTGATCAGCATGCGCGCCTCGTCGTTATCGAGGTCGAAGAAAAATTGCACGCGGAACCACTCAGCGGCCGGATAAGTAAACGCTATCTCGCTGCTTTCATCGTCGTAAAGAGCCAGGCGGCCTGTTTCATCTCCGTCGAAGAATACATCTGCGGCCCAGAAACCCGCCGAAGCCGTCGGCAGTTGGTGTTGTATATTAAAGTAAGCTAAGCGACTGGAGTCAATGTACTGATCCCACGACAACCAATAGTGGCCTTCCGTGCGGTCGCCCAGCAGCAGCAGCACGTCCTGAGCGTTGGGGTTGCCCACTATCTTGAACGACTGCAAGCCTGCGGCAGCCTGCTCGGTAGTTACAACTGCCGATTGGGTAGCCCCCGGCCACACGCTCCAGTGTGCGGCCTGCCCCAGTACGTTGGAGTTGTCGGCGTAGGTCTCGGCCCCGTCGACGGTGATTTCAAAAGGATCGTCGCAGTCGGTGACAGAAAATACGCATTGCCCGCAACCGCTGAAGCATACGGCAGGCAGATCAGTATCGCCGCCTACAATGAGGGGGCGCACATTTACGCCAAGGGTGGTAGCCAGGCCACAGTCGCCAGGCACCGTTTCAAAGTTGCCAGGATCCAGCGCCCCATTTATAAAGAAGTAGCCAATGGTATCCAACACCGTCAGGGCAGCCGAACCCGTCCAGATGCCATCTCCATCGGCATCCGTAAGGGGCGCCACTTGCACTTCTGCCGGAATATCGGCGCCCGGGGCCGCATAGGCCACCGATACGCCGGCGGAGCCTACGGTTTGCAGGCTCATATCCACGGCAAAGTTGACGGTAGCCTGCGGCAGAGCCCCCTCGCTGAGCGTAAAGTCGAAGCCACTAAAATCCCAGCGGTCATCCCAATAGATGTAATACGCCTGGCCAGCCTGGGCCACAAACGACAACTCTGAGGCAAAATCGGCCGAAGGATCGCAGTCGTCGTGTACCCCCAGCAGGGTGAGTGTGGCGCAGTCGGGCCCTGTGATGATGGCCAAGCGAGAGTCTACGGGCTGGCCGCAGGAGCTCACCGTAGCCAGCACATTAGAAGTGGGCACATAGCGGTACCACTTGGCATTAGAGTTGTTGTCAAGCAGCCCGGATACAAATACCGACCCAAAGCCCGCCGTTATGGGCGCTACGCTATGCGTGCCCGGCGCAATGTCGATGGCCGTAGCGCATACCTCCCCGGCTGCCGGCGGAATGGGCGTGGGGTCAATGGCAGCCATAGCGCCCGCTAAGTCTGCGCGCAGCGTTTGGCAGGTGGCATAAGACACCATCATAGAGGGGATGGTGATCTGGGGCGCCAGCGGATCATCCGCAGCGAACCCCATTGCATTGGCCTTATGCGGAAAATCGGGGTTGTTATTGCATACCACTACGGCAATGGCGCCGCTCTGCTGGGCATTATATACCTTGGCTGTAAAGCCGCAGGTGCCGCGGTCGATGAGGGCAATGGCGCCCGTGAGGCTGACGGTAGAGGCCGTGCAGCCATTCGCGGGGTCGGCAGCTACTAAGGGGCCGCTAACAGGCGCCTCAATGGCCGGACCAAACGTGGAGCCTAAGCCGGGATAATCACCGGCAATAGCAGCCGGCGCCGATACGCTCAGCGATACTTGTGCCAAAGCGGTTTGAAGCGTCAGGCTCAATAGCCCGACAAAGAAAAAGGTAATGAAGCGATTGATGTGTTTCATCATACCAGT
>CAYOTJ010000769.1:0-1734 GCA_964406855.1 uncultured Saprospiraceae bacterium | reverse complement strand
ACTACCCGCTCACCGTCGGCGCCGGCTCGCTACACCATTACTGGGACTACCAGCACGCCAAAAACCGCAGCAGCGATCAGCTCCTGTCTTACCACGCCTCCGACTACGACGACAGCTATAACAACCCCGCCGACTGGCACGTCACCCGGCCCCTCTACTTTAATCTCAATAGCGCAGATTTTTACCACATAGAGGGTTTTATCGGCAAAGCTGACATTGATGTTAAGGATCTTACTGGCGCGGTAGTCAGGATTACTGTCGAGCAATTCATTCGCTTCCTAATCCAAAAACACAATCTGGACCTGGCAGTGAAAACACATACATTGCCTCCACCTCCACCTGCTGGTATTGTTCCTCCTCCACCTCCGGATCCGTCCAAGCTACTGACAGAAAAATATACCGATTTGATTACCAAAACGGATGCCTATTCCTTTCTCTCAAGTATCCTTGGCGCTGAGCACCTCGGCGGCGCCCCTCGGGGCGGCACCTTTATTGTGGTGCTGGATACCAATGGTATAGCCGTAGCCGATTTTTGCGTGCCCTACCGCATACCGTAGGCAGGCGTCAACTTAACAGTCGCTTCCAAATGCAGGTTTTTGATTTGGGAGTGCCCCCCGCGCCGGAGCCCATGCCCGGAAAGAGCGACAGCTAAGGCGCGGGGGTCGGGCTATCCGCTCTTATGGCCCTCCTTTACCCCGCGGAATATACGCTGCGCTATTCCACGGGGTAAATCGGGCCATACCGCTCCTATCCCTCACTCGGGCCAAAACCGCCGATGAGCCGGGAGCGAAAAGCGAAAGCGTTATTCACTAAATAAACAAATCGCGATGCACCGCATACGCCGGCAAATACTGGAATTAGACCTCCCCCACGAGCGGGGCGCCGCGCAATTGGCGCAGCGGGCCGCCGATTTGTTTCAGGCCAAGGTGCTGCCCCTGTTAGACGAGGTGTTTAGCCGCATGACCTCCGACCAGCATACCCTCCGCCTGCAACGTTTGGAAATCCAACTGCCCACCCTGCCCGAAACCGGCTTTGATGGCGCCTTTGTAGAGGCCTGCCTCAGCCAGATTACAGCCGGCTTAGAAGACGCCGTTTTCGACGCCGCTTCCGACCCCGATGCCATCGTTTGGCTCAGCGAAGACGAAAAAACAGCCGAGGTAGGCCGCTGGTATCTCCAATACGGCTTCATGCCCTGGTACGCCCATACCTGGTCGGTAGCCGCACTGGCCGAAAAACTGGCGACCCTCGCCCGCCAAAACCCCACCCTGCTAAGTACCAAGCTATCCCCCATACTCCGCCACAACCAACGCACCGGCCTTCGGCTGGCAGCCCAGTTTCCACCGGCAGTTGCAGCGATCCTGCTCGAAGCCGTCTACGCCGCCCCCGCCGGTCGCCTCGAAACCTGGCTGGTCACAGCCGTCGCCGATCTGCAACCCGCCAACGCCCCCGCACATCTACGCACGCCCGAATCCCTACAGCGCCGGCTGTTGCATGCCCTGCTCGAAACCGGGGCTCTGGCAGCGTTCCTACTCGAAACCCAACCCGCCCGGCAATGGATATGGCTCAACCAGCATTGCCCCCATTTGTGGCAAAACGAGGCCTTGGCGCCCTGGCTGCCGTCGGCAGCGGCCCCGGGCTTAGAAACGCCTGCAGCCGCATCGCCAATTGGGCTGCCCCAAATGCCATTGTCTGCAACTTCGCCCGTTGAGGCGAATGAGGACGCAACCCGGGCAG
>CAYOTJ010000768.1:0-1746 GCA_964406855.1 uncultured Saprospiraceae bacterium | reverse complement strand
GCTCATTGGTAAAGCGCTGCTCGTCGGGCAGGCACTCTAAGCGGGCCTCGGCTTTCTTCAGTTCATTTTGTAGTTGTTGTTGCTCGCCATAGCGGATTTTAGCTACCGTTTCAAAGTCGCTGTTGCGCTCGGCGCGCTCGGCCTGCTGCTCCAGTTCCTCCAACCGCTTTTTAATAGCCTGCACATGATCTACGATCTCCTTCTCGCCCTGCCAGGCCGCGCGCAAGGCGTCGCGTTTTTCCTTGGCATTGGCAATCTGGCCATTGATGGCATTTAGTTTGGCTTCATTGCGCTCCCGCTTGATGCCCTCTCGTTCGATTTCGAGCTGGCGCACTTTCCGGTCCCACTCGTCTACTTCGTCGGGCACCGAGTCGAGCTCTAAGCGAAGCTTGGCCGCCGCCTCATCTATGAGGTCGATGGCCTTATCGGGCAGGTAGCGATCGGCAACGTAGCGATGGCTGAGCTCGGCAGCCGCTACCAAGGCCTCATCCAGAATTTGAATACGATGGTAGACCTCGTAGCGCTCCTGCAAACCTCGCAAAATGGAAATGCTATCTTCCACGCTGGGCTCTTCGATGAGCACCGTCTGAAAGCGACGCACCAAGGCCTTGTCGCGCTCGAAATACTTCTGGTACTCATCGAGGGTAGTAGCGCCAATGGTGCGCAACTCACCGCGCGCTAAAGCCGGCTTCAGGATGTTGGCCGCATCCATAGCGCCATTGCCGCCGCCTGCCCCGATGAGGGTATGTATCTCGTCGATGAAGAGTACAATCTCCCCATTAGAGTCAGTCACTTCTTTAATGACGCCCTTCAGGCGCTCCTCAAACTCGCCCTTAAACTTGGCTCCGGCTATGAGCCCGGCTATATCGAGTACAAAAATCTTTTTGCTGCGCAAATTTTCGGGCACATCGCCCTTCACAATGCGCCAGGCAATGCCCTCTACAATGGCCGTCTTACCCACGCCGGCCTCCCCGATGAGGATGGGGTTGTTTTTTTTGCGCCGCGAAAGGATGTGCAGCACCCGGCGTATTTCCTCGTCGCGACCCACAATGGGGTCTAACTTGCCCGTCTCGGCCCGCTCATTGAGGTTGATGCCAAATTTAAGCAGGGCATTAAAGCTTTCTTCAGCGCTGGGCTCCGTCACCTTGCGGCCTTTGCGCAACTCCTGTATGGCTGTATTGAGTTTTTCGTAGGTGGCGCCCGCATCGCGCAGCAGCCGGGCCCCGCGGTCGGTGCCCTCCAATATGCCCAACAGCATGAGCTCTACGCTGATGTACTCGTCGCCAAAATTAGCCAACAGGCGCTTGGCGCGCGCCAAGGCGCGATTGGCATCGTTGGTCAGATACTGTTTTTCCACGCCGGCCACCTTGGGATACTCGCGTATGGCCGCATCCAACTGAGGGCGCAGCGCATCGGCGTCTACGCCGGCCTTGCCCAACAAAAAGGAAGCTACCGTTTCATCGGTTTCCAAAATGCCCTTCAACAGGTGGGAGGTGTCTACCTGCTGCTGTTCGAGGTTGGCTGCAATGCGCTGAGCCTGGATGATGGCTTCCTGCGCGCGAATGGTGAAATTATCGTAGGTCATGCTTAGCGCTCTAATGCTTTGGCCCAAAGATAAGCGTTGACCCCGTATACAAGACCGGAAATTTAGATAAAAGGCCGGATGAGGGCGACGGAGGGGATCGTACAGCTTATTGTTACCACTCATAGCGCCATACCTATTCTCGGCGCCCCAGAAGGCAGCGT
>CAYOTJ010000767.1:0-1750 GCA_964406855.1 uncultured Saprospiraceae bacterium | reverse complement strand
GTTTATGACCTTGGATGAAAACAGCAAAACCGGCGCCGACTACCAGCGCTATCAGCGGGTATACGCAGAGACGGCCGTGCGCATGGGGCTAAATAAGCCGGCTTTTTACCTGCAACTCACCACGGCGGCTTATCCGGATACCTTGTATAAGGTGTTGCAGGCCGACCACCGCGCCAACCTGAGCCGTCTGGTAGCGCGCTATGGCTGTTGGCCCGAAATTCAGACCTATTACAAGGCGTTGCAGCGAGCCGAGGCGGCGTTTGTATACGCCGGGTTGCGCTCGGATGCATCCATTGCGGCCCGCACGGCTTTACTACAGTTGTACGGACAGCACGAGCCCGGGCCCATTGGCGCTCGCTTAGACACCATAGGGATGGCCCTCAGTCGAGATAGCGCGCTGGCAGCGCATGGGCGGCCGGCCTACGCAGCCCTGACAGATGCCTACCGGGCTGTGGAAGCAGGAGCAACCCCCTGGAAGCACTACATCCCTGCTTTGTATTGGCAGGGCTTCGACAACCAGTACCACCGTTGGTTAGGCGGGGTACTGAAGGGCAATTGGGGGGTAAGTTACCGCGACGAGCGCCCTGTTTTTGCAAAAATAGCCGATGCGGCCCGTTGGACGCTGCTGCTCAACCTGCTGGCCATAGCGCTGGCATACCTGATAGCCATACCCATAGGCGTGTACTCGGCGGTGCGCCCTGGCGGGCGTTTTGACCGCTGGTCGAATGTTGCCTTACTGGCGCTGTATTCCCTGCCGGGCTTCTGGGTAGCCATCTTGCTGACGGTGTTTTTTACCAATCCGCAGTATGGTATGGACTGGTTTCCGAGCATGGGCGTAGGCGAGCCCGGGCGTGGCGACTCGTGGTGGGATGCGCTGCAACTGAGGGCCTCCCACTTGTTTTTACCGGTAGCGGCGCTTACCTATGGCTCGCTGGCTTTTATTGCCCGGCAGGTGAGAGGCAGTATGGCCAAAGCCTTGAGTGAAGATTTTGTGCGCACTGCCCGCGCCAAGGGGCTGCCTGAGCGAACCGTGATCTGGAAGCATGCCTTTCGCAATGCCTTATTTCCGCTCATTACGCTGTTTTCGGGCATACTGCCGGCGGCGCTGGCGGGTTCGGTAGTGGTGGAAGCCATTTTCAACATTCCGGGCATGGGCTTTCTGACCATAGAATCGATACTCAACAAAGACTGGCCGGTGGTATACGCTGTACTGATGATGACGGCCCTGCTGACGGTGGCGGGTATCCTATTAGCCGACTTGCTGTATGCCTGGGCTGACCCCCGGGTGCGGCTATCTTAAAAGGAAAAGACAGCTATGCAAACCCAGGAAATACAAAAAAAGCAAGCGGAAGACGCTTCACCCCTGCGCCAAAAGGCCATGCGCTGGTCGATGCGCTTTTTGTACCTGCTGCTGTTTTTGGCTGTTTTTGGCGATTTTATAGCCAACGATAAGCCTTGGCTATGCCGCTTGGATGGCGCCTGGTATATGCCCGTAGCCCGCGAGCTGCTGGTGAAGGCAGGCGTGGCTCGCTGGCCGGCAAATTTGGTAAACCTCGACTGGCATGCGCAGCGCTATGATTGGAGCATCTGGCCTCCCATCCGCTACGCAGCAGGCACCATTGACCTGAAAAACAGCAATTATGTAAGCCCTGTGGCGCCCCAACAGGTTGAGCACTGGCGCTTCCGGCACTGGCTGGGCGCCGACCGGCTGGGGCGCGATACGGCGGCGGGCTTAGTAGCAGGAGCGCGC
>CAYOTJ010000766.1:0-1762 GCA_964406855.1 uncultured Saprospiraceae bacterium | reverse complement strand
ATATAAATCATTGGCTTAAAATATTTTACAATAATTATTTGTGCTATTTTTTTCGATAAAACGGGAATATTGTAATTGCCCTTGCCCCAACCAGCTCCTACTTTTACACTGTCAAAACCAGCGATGTGAACCTGAGCAAAGGCGCCCGTGGTAAAACATCCGACGACAACCCATGCATTATTCGGCTTATGAACACAAGCGTTAAGCAACTGCTGTATTTCCTTTGCCTGTTGGCCGGCCTGGCGGACGCCCAAGCCCAGGTAACGCCGGGGGACGCCAATAACAACGGCCTCATTGATCATCACGATATGCTCAGTGTGGGCTATGCTATGGGCGCCAACGGCCCCATGCGCATCCAGAGCGGCACGACGCCAAATGTGGTGATCATCACTCAATTTTGGCCGCAGTATTTCCCCAATGGCCTCAACTACGCCTTTGCCGACGCCAATGGCAATGGCTGGGTAGAACTCACCGACTTTCTGCCCATAGTCCAAAACTATGGCTGGGAGCACGAAAACTTTGTGGAACTTTACTATCCGGCCATAGAAACCGAGGACGTTCCGCATCCGGAGATCAGTTGGGTAGGCGATCTGAGCGGCGAGCAACTGATAGCCGAGGGCGAGTCGGCCAGTTTTGACCTCGACCTCAGCGGCCTTATTGAAAACCTGCCTTCCGACTCGCTCAATGGCCTGTCGTTTTCCATTTTCTTCGACCCCCAGCCCATAGACGATATTGAATTAGACATCACCCAAACCTGGCTCAATGCCGACAGTATGGGTTTTGTATTCAAGCGGCGGCCTACCGCTAACCGCATCGATGTGGCCCTCACGCGCTTGGGCGCCGACCCGCTGCTGAACGAAGGCGGCTCGTGCGGCACGCTGAACCTCACTATTGTAGACGACCTCATCTGGCTGCTGGAAGGCCCTGCCGACACCCTTGAAACCTGCTTAGTCATAGACAACATATTAGCTGTAGACGGCAACTTCCAGCCCGTGCCCATAGAGGGTAGCGAAATATGCCTGCGGCTGCACTTAGCCGACGTAGTGGCCTCCGACCCCTACCCTGCCCCGGAAGCAGGCTGGGTAAAACTGGCACCCAACCCCAGCAGCGGCCTGCTGCAATTGGCTACCGAACGCAGCTTTGAACGCGTCGAATTGCTGGATATGCTGGGGGCCCAACGGCTGTTGTACGAGGGCCCCCGGGCCGACCGCTGGACTTTTTCGCTGCCCGAAACCCTGCCGCCAGGCCAGTACTGGCTGCGGCTGTCGGGCCCCGAGGCAACAGCGCTGCATCCCTTGATGCTGGCTCGGTAATACTTGTTTATTTTTCTTTTGCAAATATTACTCAACAAAATGAAAATCATGTTTAAAAATTCTCTTTCCATCGCCCTTGCCTGGTTGTGCAGCCTCTGGCTGCTGCCAGGCCATTTGGGCGCCATTACCGTCGACGGCGCCGTTACGGTGGGCCAAAACGGCGCGCCGGCGCCCTTCTACCCGGTATCGTTGAGCGTAGGCGCCAACCAATGGCAAACCGAAACCGATGAGCTCGGTCAATTTTCCTTCACCCTCAATACCACTACCGTTCCGGGCGACAGCGCTTTTGTGCACACCTTCGACCTGTGTACCGGCCTGATGGTGGTATCGCCCGTTTTTTTCAATCCGGCACAAACGACCTATACCGTCAACCTGTCGGTCTGTTCGGGCATCGACCCGCCGCCGCCGCCAGGTTGCAACGCCTACTTCCAGTCGGCCCAATTGTACAA
>CAYOTJ010000765.1:815-1762 GCA_964406855.1 uncultured Saprospiraceae bacterium | reverse complement strand
AGCGGCCAGTACCTCCAGCCCACCAAAATGCACCTCGACGTCGCGGCGTTCATCCACCCCGACCAGTTTGCCCGCTACCGAGAGGCAGGTATGGCCCGAGGGTTCGCCTACGTCGAGAGCGGCCCCTTGGTGCGCTCAAGCTATCATGCCGAGCGGCACGTGTAAATTAGACTTTTCAAGCCAACCGCAACATGGGTGATCAACGCCTGACCATCGAAGTGTGGAGCGACATCGTATGCCCCTTCTGCTACATCGGCAAGCGGCACTTCGAGTCGGCCCTTCGCCAATTTGCTCATGCCGACCGCGTCGACCTCGTCTGGCGTAGCTTTCAACTCGACCCCGACACCTCCGTCGACCCCGATCGCCCCCAAAACGTATACGAATACCTCGCCGACCGCAAAGGCATCTCTTACGAGCAATCGGTGCGCATGCACGAAGACGTCACCGCCAGAGCCCTACAGGCCGGCCTTGCCTATCGCTTCGATAAAGCCATTGTTTTCAATACCTTCCACGCTCACCGACTGCTACAGTTGGCCAAAATGCACGGCCTCGCTGACCTCGTCAAGGAAAAACTCATGAGCGCCTACTTCCTCGATGGCCGCAATTGCGGAGAAGCCGCTACCCTCGAAGCCATTGGCCGCGAAGCCGGCCTTAACCCCGCTATCCTCGAAGAATTCCTCCAAAGCAACGCCTTTGCCGACGCCGTCCACAACGACATTCAAGAAGCGCAGGAACTGGGCATACAAGGCGTTCCGTTCTTCCTCTTCAACCGGCGCTGGGCCATCTCCGGCGCCTATCCGCCCGAGTCGTTCTTGCAAGCCCTCAACCAAACCTATCAGGCCCTCAACCAGTGATTTCTTTTTCCTTTTTTGGGCCCCGCCGCATAACATCTGCTTACTGAAATCACCACGGGCGGCGCCGGGTGCTCCGCTACTATGGCCCGGCAT
>CAYOTJ010000765.1:0-805 GCA_964406855.1 uncultured Saprospiraceae bacterium | reverse complement strand
GTCCAATCCTTAGCGCAAGCCCCGGCCGGGCCATACCGCTGCGCCCCCTGGTCCGCTAAAGCAGGCATGGCCGTCCGCCATAAACAACAAACAGCCGGGCAGCACCCTGAGGTGCTACCCGGCTGCTGAAAACGGCAGCTTGTCGCTACGACATGGCTACCTGCACAACAAAATAAGCCGCCCATACGAGCAGGCCTAAAAAGGCATAAATGAACGCCAACTCATCCCGGGAAAAGGCGCGGGCGCCCAACAGCAGGCCCGGAATGGCCGTAAATGCAGGATGCACAACAGTCTCCTGACGTGCCGCCATAGTGTTGTCGGGGCTAACCGCTGGCTGGTCGTTGAGCTGCCGAAAACGGCGCATGTTGTAGATGAAGCCCCAAATTTTCCAAAGGATAAAGCCCTCCAGCGCCAAAGCGATGAGTTTTAGCGCCAGCATCTCATCTCCTTGTTGCAAGGCCCAACTGATGCCGGCAAACAGGGTATACCCCAAGGTGAGCAAGCTGATTAATGCAATGATTATTTTGCGATCCATGATGTGTAGCATTAATGTTTTTCATCTACGCATAAGCCCACAATCTCGTGGAACACATCGTGCAGGCCGGCCAACGACCGGGTAATTTCAGCATCGGGGGCCTTCGACTCCACCAATCGGTGCAGGGCTTTGCTGCCTTTTTTCAGGCGGCGTACAGCGCTGCGGATGGCGCGGGAGTCTTCATCGGCGGGTACGTCCGATTTGGCCGACACCGCCGCCTTTTCTACCATTTCGGCCGGACGGGCTTTGATGGGCTACAGGCTGCCCTCC
>CAYOTJ010000764.1:0-1766 GCA_964406855.1 uncultured Saprospiraceae bacterium | reverse complement strand
AGACCCCGCTACGGCGGCGCAGCGCTGGGCCTGGCGCGACGCCATTGCGCTATGCCGGCAAATTGAGCGCGACTACCCGGGCTCCGCCGCCGCCCGCAAGGCATCGGAGTGGTCGGCCCAAATCCGCCAGCCTTATTTGAATGTACAAACCGAATCGGCGTACCTGCCCGACCAGGCCGGATTGGTTTATGCCGCTTACACCAATATCGATAAGGTCTATTTTCGCATAGTTTCTCTCGAAGAGCGCGACTATGCCCAGCGCAACTACGATGAGCGCAAGCGGTGGCTGGTAGAAATGGCCGGGCGCAAAGCCATAAGGCGCTGGGAAGTAAATCTGCCCGACCCGGGCGATTATCGGGCGCATAGCACCGAAACCTCTTTTGCCGCTTTACCGCTGGGCAAATATGCCCTGCTCGTATCCCGCGAACCCGACTTCACATCGCCCGAGATGGACGCCACCTTCTTCTGGGTAAGCCGGTTAGGTCTGGTTCACGAATACAGCGGCGGCGCCGAAGGCATGGAAGCCGTAGTGGTTGACCGCCTCACAGGGGCGCCTCAGGCCGGCGTAAAAGCCACCCTCTATACCCAGGCCAACTGGGGCGAAAACTGGCGCGAGATTCGCACCGTCACCAGCGATGCCAACGGCTTTTTGCCCCTAAGCCAGGGACGCCAGCGCGAGTCTATCCGCATTCGGCTCAGTAAAGGCAAAGACGAGTTCTTTCCCCTCGATCCTTTTTACAACTACTACTACCGATCGGGTAATGCCTCTTGGGAGCAGACGGTATTTTTCACCGACCGAGGCATCTACAGGCCTGGGCAGACCATCCATTTTAAGGCGCTGCTGATGCAGTACGACCCCAAGGGGGCGCCCAATCTGCTGGCAGGCCGCCGCGTAACCATCAAATTGCTCGATGCCAACGGCCAGGAAGTGGCCGCTCAAGAGTTTACGTCTAACGGTTATGGCAGCGTGAGCGGCAGCTTTACGGCCCCCGAAGGACGGCTGCTGGGCTACATGACCTTACAATCGAGCGTAGGCTCATCCGGGGCCTCTATCCGGGTTGAAGAATACAAGCGCCCCCGCTTTGAAGTCAAGCTCGATGAGTTGGAGGGCCAACCCCGCATAGGCGAATCCGTAGCTGTAACGGGAGCCGCTTTAGGTTATGCAGGGCCGGCGGTAGCCGAGGCCGGTTTCACCTTTACCGTGACCCGTTCGGTGTACTTCCCCTGGATGCCCTTCTGGCGGCGTTGGGGCGGCCCCTGGAACAACCGCCCTCAGGCCGTCATTGCTACGGGTACCGGCACGACGGATGCCGAAGGGCGTTTCAAGGTGGTTTTTACGGCTGCGCCCGACGCCGACGCCAACCGCAAAGACCATCCGGTATTTGCTTACAACATCAGTGTAGATATAACTGACGTCACGGGAGAAACCCACTCGGCGACCAAAACGGTCAATTTAAGCCATACGCCCATAGTGGCTAACCTTCAGGCGCCCGAGCGCCACGACAACCGCCAGCCGCTGCGCATTGGCATCAGCGCCCGCAACCTCGATGACAAGCCTGTAGTTGCAGCGGGCCGCCTTAGCGTTCATCGGCTCCAGGCGCCCAACCAGTTTTTCATCGATCGCTACTGGGAAACGCCCGACCAACCCGTTATCAGCGAGCGGGATTTCAAAAAGGCCTTCCCGCTCCTACCCTATCGCGATGAAAACGAGCGCCAAAACTGGCCCTTAGCCGAATCCCGCTACGACGAGGCCTTCCGCACGGGAG
>CAYOTJ010000763.1:0-1776 GCA_964406855.1 uncultured Saprospiraceae bacterium | reverse complement strand
CGACTCGGCTTCACCGCACCACCTCCAAGCTCGCGCCCCGCGCGCCGCTCTCTCGCTGGGCGCTCAGCCGTCGACGCGCACGACGAGGTTGCCGACGTGGCGGCTCTCCCACTTGTCGCGCAGGGCGTCGTAGAACTCGGGATTGAGCAGATGCTTGCGCTTACCGGCGGGTACCTGATAGAGGCCTCGCCAGAAGCCGAGGTAGTCGTTGAAGCGGGGTAGATAGAGGTTGGTTTGAGCGCTGAGGTCGATGGTATTCCAGAGCTGGGCGCCGCGCAGGGTGTTGAGCTCTACGCCTGCCGACAGGTTGCTGACCCACTGCTCGGCGCCGCCGAAGAGGTTGCGGTTGCGCAGGCTGGGACTGACAGACAGGCCGATGAGGTTGCCGGCGCCGGAGGCGCCGTTGCGGTTGGTGTAGTTGATGTCGAAGTCGGCCCCCAACTCAATGGGCTGGCTGGGAGTGAGCTGTATGTCGAAGTGCAACACCTCGGGGCGCAGCGAATCCACCGACTGCCGGATGCGCACAAAGCTGAAGACGCCCAGATCGCTGAGGCGCTTGTTGGTGCGGTCGTAATCTTCTTGTCGGAAGAGGTCGGTGGGTCTCAGGAAGATGGATCGCTGGAGGGTAGGCAGCTCCAACTGGGCCCGGTTGTCGGTGAAGAAGTAGTGAACGCCATCTACGAGGGTGTCGCGATAGGCTGGGGTAGGGAGGTCTTCGCGGGGCTGCTGATAGTCGGGGTAAACCGATACATTGCCAATGGTAAACTGCTGGTGCAGGGAGTCGCCAAAGGGCGGCAGCACCTGAATGTAGAGGTTGGCATGTTTGGCGGGGCCGCTGGTGTCTACCTCCAACTGATCGATATAGCCGTCGTAGAAGTTGGCGTAGCCCCGGTTGCGCAGCTCGCGGGTGATGCGGGCGCGCTCCTGCTCGAAGAGTTGGAGGTCGACGCCCGTGCCCTGGCGCAGGGGGCTGCGCCCCTGGCTGCGCTTTAGCCAGGCATCGATGTTGGGGTCGGCGCTGGTATAAAATACGCTGTCGATGACAAACTGCTCGCCGGGCGACACCACGTAGCGCACCTTTACCTTGTGCCGGCCTACGTTCTCGTCTTCGGCATAGGCGGTGGCATTGAAGTAGCCCTTGTACTGGAGGTAGTAGGCCATGGCTTCGGCGGTTTCGGCAGCCATAGAGTCGCTGTAGATGGCCGGCGGCTCGCCTAAGGCGCGGCGCTTCCAGCGGTCAAAGGAAGTGGTGTCGGCCGGGCCCTGGGTGCTAAAGTAAAACCACTCCCGCGGTACCACAAACAGCAGCCGCTTGTTGGGGGTTTGTTTGTAGAGGGTTTCGAGCTCCCAGGCCAGCAGGCGGGGGCTCTTTACTTTGCCCTGTATCTCGAGGGTGTTCTGCTTGAGCAGGTATTGGTCTTCTTTCATGTACTTGCCCACCTGGCAGCCAAAAAGAAATAGCGCCGATATGGTCGGAATGACGTAATTTAGCAGCCTTATCCGATTGATTAGTGCAAATGACATGAGCCTTTCTAAAAGCGATATAAAGTTTATCAATTCCCTTGGGATCAAAAAGTACCGGCAAAAATATAACAAATTTGTGGTGGAGGGCGATAAGATGGTCCGGGAATTGCTCCATCAGCAGCGATTTCGGGTAGAAACCATCTACGCCCTGCCCGATTGGTTGCACGAGCAGTCGGCAGCGCTGGCAAACGCCGGCATTCCGGCCGTAGCCGTCGCCGAACGTGAGCTGGGCCAATTGTCGCAGCTCGTTAC
>CAYOTJ010000762.1:0-1778 GCA_964406855.1 uncultured Saprospiraceae bacterium | reverse complement strand
CTGATAATCAATAAATTACTAACAATCAAAAAGCCTTAAAAATATAAGCAATTAACACCATCTATTACCGACTCTCACTATCCTGTCATTTTCCATGTCACAGATTTTGGCAGACACTTCAATGCGCGGAGCATCATCATTGTATTTTTAGGGTACGAAAGCACAAAAAAACTACTGCGCCCATCAGAAACGGGCTATTTGTTGTACTTTTTTAGATCACATTGAAAAAAATATATGATGACGCCCAAACAATCGTTCCTCGCCTTCTTGGCATTGGCATGCACGTCGGTGCTTTGGGGCCAGGCTGCTGTGCAGCCAGCCCGTTTTCCGACAGCCAATGCGGCCAATACCGTTTCCATCACCGATTTTACGGTTAGTATAGATGGCGCCGAAGCGCTGTTGCGCTGGCAAACCGCCTATGAAAGCAACAACGCGGGCTTTCGCCTTGAGCGCTCCAAAGATGGTCTCCTCTGGGAAGCCATAGCCTTTGTGAGCGGCGCGAACAAGGGAGAGGTTACGCGTTATCAATTTTGGGACGAGCTGTCCGCTCAGGAGCCTGTTTACTATCGCCTACAGCAAGTGAGCGCCAATGGCCGGGAATTTACCTTCCCCACAGTAGCATTCTCGCGCCAGTCTGCCGTAGCTACCCTCAACGATTAGGTTTACACCCATATAACCCCAAGGCATTGGGCTTTTACAAGCCCCCCTTCCGTTAATGTATTTCCCAAACAAGCCGCTATGGTGAAAGCGGCAGCTTTACTACCTCCTTGCAGGGAGCCATCTTTGGTGATTCAAAGGTGGCTCTTTTTTTAGGCCGCTGCGCGTTTTTAGCCGTAAAAAGGTATTCTCTTTTATTTTTAAGCGAATGCCAGGGGGTCGGACCAGGGGGTGCAGCGGTATGCCCGCCCCCAAAGGCGGGCATAAGAGCGGAACACCCGGCGCCGCGCAAGATGACTTTTGAGGGTAACTGTTATGCGGCGGGGCCCATAATGAATAGTCTTTATTCGGCTACTACGCCCCGGATGTTCCAGTTGACGCTTTCGTTGGTGCGGGCCCGATAGGTTTGCCATTCTCCTAAGGCGGCATCGAATATCCAGTCGCCGTTGGCGCGGCTGGGGCCTGCGTCGCAACCGATGGATTGGGCGCGCTGGGTATGGGTGAAGGCGATGCTGATCCAGAGGTCTTCGGCTTCGATGGGAATGGGTGTGGAGAGGGTGTGCTCCGTCCAGCCGAAGTCGTTGACCTGATTGATGACGTTGGCGGAGTAGAGCAGCGCGCCGGGTTCGTTGCTGGCGCCCTGGTCGTAGATGCGCACTTCGCAGGTAGCGGGCAGCGGTCCTGTAAACCAGCGCACGCCAATGAGGTTGCGACCGGCGAAGTTGGCGGTTTGGGCGGGGGTGAAGCGGGCGGCCGTTTCATACTCGCCGGCATCGAGAAGCGGGCCCGTGGCGTTTTCGCCGTCATAGCGCAACAGGTTTTCATCGGCGGGGTTGACGTTGTCGTCGCCGCAGGCCGTAATGAAGAGGGCGGCGCTTAGCGCAAGCAGGAGAAACAAGCGATTCATGCGTTGGTTATTTTGGTTGGCCGAAAGTTAGCGGAAAAAGCGGCCGCTATACGTTAAAGGCTATTTAAGGGGGCGTTAAAGCTTGTTAACGCCCCCTTTTTCGGTTTATCTCACTAATATGATGTCGCCTTTAAAGACTTCAGTTTTGCCGTCATAAAACTCAATTTCAGCCACATAAACGAATACTGAGGGTGAGAGGGGCTGCCCTCTAAAG
>CAYOTJ010000761.1:563-1789 GCA_964406855.1 uncultured Saprospiraceae bacterium | reverse complement strand
CAAGACCACTTGTAATTGGCTGAACAGCACCAGCCCCATCCTTAGCGACAAACAAAGGAATTGGATAGTTATTGGGATTTCCCGAATCCTTAAAAACCTTCCAATTTGCAGAAGAAGCACTGGTCAAATCAAACTTCCACAAATTACCCTTCAGATCACCTGCATAAACATAGGTAACACGACGATTCGCATCCACCATTACCGCTGGCGCAGACAAACCATTATAACCATCATCATAAGTCCCTTGCGCATCAGCTACAATTTTCCTGATGAAAGCCCCCGTCTGGGCATTCACCACATACAACACAGCCTTGCCAGTATTACTATTATAGCCATTCGAAAAAATGGCCACCCAAGTGTCATCCTGAGTCCGAGCAATAACAGGCAAGCCGAAAGTGTAGCCAATATCATTCCAGTTATTAGCAGCATCATTAGTATCGGGCGCCGTAATCTCCCACAGCACCTTACTCGCAGAAAAGCTGGAAGGGTCGGTAATATCGAGACCAAACAGACCACGACCGCCGGCACCCAGACCGCCAACCGCGTATGTCTTCCAATTACTACCCACATACACATCGCCAACGCCGACAGGCCCATCGACATAATATTTATGTGTATAGTTTGACTTTGTCAGAAAACGCAGACCTGGGGTAGAGCCTGGATTTGCAGCACGCGCCTTAAAGATAGAGGATGGCACGTAGGCAAACAACTCACGGCCTGTCTGAGCATTAAAGGCATGCAACATGCCATCGTTAGCCCCCACCATAACCATTTTCACCGCCCCTGACGCCGCTTTGGCGTCAAGGTAAGCCTGATAAGTATCTGCCGGCTCCGTAGTCACCAATGGATCATTAGGAACGGTGTATCCGTAATTCTGCGCCCCAACAAACACCGGATCAGAGTTGACGATATCGCCAAGGACAGTTGTACGCTCCCGCAGCACTTCTGCATTTGACAAAACGGCACCCGAGCTACCACCTCGCAGCCAACTAACAATAACCGGACCATCCGCTGCCGTTGGCGCAGCCAGTGCGGTTTGCTGCGCAGCCGAGAGATTACTCCACTCAAACGCCACTCCTGAGGTGCCGTTATGGGTGAAGATATTTCGTGAAGCCGCCGAAGGAATCAATCCCGAATTGCTGGTTCGCCAAGCGGCAGAGCCCACCGAGCCATTCGAATTCAACCCATAGGCAATCATCTCACCACTCCAGTCACCACTATTGAAG
>CAYOTJ010000761.1:0-553 GCA_964406855.1 uncultured Saprospiraceae bacterium | reverse complement strand
CTATTGAAGCGCGCCTGGTAGATCAATGTGTCGGTATCCAGCCGCGTAGAGTTTGTTGCAATAGCCGCCGCTGAACTGGTTCGCTCTTTAATGGACTGCATAGCCTGGCTAAGCGCATCATTCAACTGATCCGCGCTATTCGCCGTGTAGTACTCACCATGCCCATATTCCGCTGCATCCCGCAGCATCTGGTTGTCTACCGAGAAACCAACCGTATAAGTCAAAAGATTCTGCTTTGGAAATGCCAAGTCGCCATAACTGACACCCGCGTTATCCGTACCAGAGGTCCTCAGGTCGCTGTCGAAAGCAAACTTGGCAATATCATCTAGATAGAGGTAGTTCCCCTCACCACTCTGATCACCTCCCGGCCCATCGGAGTACTGAACACCTTCAGCTTGCCCAGCCCCAACCCCATCCCAGTTTGGGATGTTCGCCCCGCCTATTGGGTCATTCGCGGGGAAACTCGTGTCATAGGTTGGCAAACCATCGGTAACCACAATTCCGAAGTTTTTCTGGCAACGATATTGAATAGGGCTCGTAAAGTCGTCCGAAG
>CAYOTJ010000760.1:0-1789 GCA_964406855.1 uncultured Saprospiraceae bacterium | reverse complement strand
GTATTGAGGCGGTTGTCGAGTTCCCAGGCGTTGTCGTGGTCCAATTGCTCCAGCAGCTCGCCCTGGCGCTCTACCAAGCGCATCATCTCGTCGTCGTCGAGGGGCTCGGAGAGTTTGAGGTTGATATCCTCGTATTCGGCCAGCCGGTCGACGATATGCTGTACGCCTTCTTCTACAATCTGGCGCACGGTTTTGCTTTCATCGAGGTGAGGCTCCTGCTCCAGAAAACCGATGCGGTAGCTGCCGTCGAAAATCACCTTGCCCTCGTAGTTGTTGTCGAGGCCGGCAATGATGCGCAGCAGGCTCGACTTGCCCGCGCCGTTGAGGCCCAGCACGCCAATTTTGGCGCCGTAAAAGAAAGACAGCCAGATGTTTTTGAGCACCTGCTTGCTGGGGGGATAGGTCTTGGAGACCCCCTCCATCGAAAAGATTATCTTGTTGTCGGACATACGTGATGATGGCTTTGATTGACCCTTCTACCCTGCCGGAAGCAAGGGCGCTGAATTTCGGCCGCAAAGGTACGCATAAATTGGAAATTAATAGCGGATTATGGCCCTTATATCATTCATACATAGGGCCATTCGGCCGGCCTACTCCATGCGTACATTCAGGCGCGAGGCCCGGCTTTTATCGTGGTACAGGCGTTGGGTAGCTTTGATGAAGGCATCGTCGCCGCAGGTGTAGATGTCTACAAACTGCTGGGGGTTGCGGTCTACGAGCGGAAACCAACTGTGCTGTACCTGCACCATGATGCGGTGGCCTTTCCCAAAAACGTGGCATACGTCGGGCAATGCGAAAGCGATGCGCTCTACCTTGCCGGGGCGCATGGCTTCGGGGCGCTCGAAGCTATTGCGAAAGCGACCCCGAAAGACCTCGCCGCGCACCAGCATTTGGTAGCCCGCCATGGGTACGTCCGACTCGGGGTCGTTGGGCTCATCATTGGGATATACATCTATAAGCTTCACCACGTAGTCGGCGTCGGTACCGGTGGTAGTCACAAACAATTCGGCCTCCAGCGGGCCCGCTAAGCTGATGTCTTCGGTGAGTACGGGGGTTTGGTATACAAATACATCGGGGCGGCGCGAGGCAAAGCGCTGGTCGTCGGTCATATATTCGGCGGTGCGGCGCAGGTGTACGTCTTCGGTATAGGGCACAGGCCGGGCGGGGTCGCTGACGCACTCGTCGAAGGACTCAGGCGCGGTAGGGGCCTCAAACGACAGGCCTCCGCCGGGCAGGAAATACAGGCTACGCGAGCGGGCGGCAGGCGGCGGCCAGGCGTCGTAGCGCCGCCACTGGTTGGCGCCGGTAGCAAATACCATCGCCTCAGGCAGATTGGGGTTGTCGCGGCCTTTGAGGTGGTGGCGGAAGAAAGGCAGCTCGATCGACTCGCGGTAGTAGACCGAAGTAGCGCTGCCAAAGTGGACGTTGCCCAAGCGGCGGCCGGTATTCCTCGACCAGCCGCCATGCGACCAGGGGCCCATCACAATGCGGTTGTCGGCGCCGGGGTTCTGCTGCTCTATGGCCTGATAGGTAGCCCAGGCGCCAAAGCAGTCTTCGGCGTCGAAATGGCCGCCTACCACCAACACGGCAGGTTTTACGCCGCGCAGGTGGGGCCGGATGTTGCGCGCCTTCCAGAATTCGTCGAGGTTGGGGTGGCTCATCACATCCAACCAGAAAGGGATGCCGCTCATGTGGCGCTGGGTAAAGTTTTTAAGGGCGCCTGTTTCGAGGTAAAATTGGTAGTTGTCTTTTCCCGGAAAGGCAAATCCGGGGTTGCCCTGGGTAGTGG
>CAYOTJ010000759.1:0-1798 GCA_964406855.1 uncultured Saprospiraceae bacterium | reverse complement strand
CCCGGGCAGGAAGAATCGGGGCATGACTATAAATTTGGGACGGTGGGTTGCGTGGCACTCGATAAGGCAGGCCATTTGGCAGCGGGCACCTCTACGGGCGGCATGACCAACAAGCGCTGGAACCGGGTAGGCGACGCCCCCATTATAGGAGCGGGCACTTATGCCAACGACGCCACCTGCGCCATATCTTGTACGGGGCATGGCGAATTTTTCATCCGCTGGACGGTAGCCCATGATGTATCGGCCCTGATGGAATACAAGGGCATGAGCCTGATGGATGCCGCCAACGAGGTGGTAAATGCAAAGCTGAAGCAGGCCGGCGGAGAGGGCGGCTTAGTGGCGGTGGACCGGCTGGGGAATGTAGCGCTACCCTTCAATTCGGAAGGCATGTACAGGGGCTACGCCCGCCCCGGAGAACGGGTTGTAGCCATTTATGGTTCTCCAAGCCAGGATTGATCAATCTTGGCTTGGAGAACTATATAAGGAGAAGTATTAAAAAAGTCGATTAAGAGTTTGCTACCTTTGCGGCCAAATAGCCAATAGAACCAACCATCATGGAATTCGGTACCAAGTGTATCCACGCAGGCTTAGAGCCTGATCCTACGACGGGCGCAGTAATGACGCCCATCTATCAGACGTCGACTTACGCGCAGGAAGCGCCGGGGCAGCACAAGGGCTACGAGTATGCCCGCACGCAAAACCCCACCCGATCGGCTTTAGAGCGCAATTTAGCGGCACTGGAGAACGGGGCTGACGCCATCTGTTTCAGCAGCGGATTGGCCGCTATGGACGCCGTGTTGCGCCTGTTGGACCCGGGCGACGAGGTCATTGCGAGCAACGACCTCTACGGAGGCACTTACCGCCAGTTTGTGCGCGTACACGAGCGCTATGGCATTACCACCCACTTTGTGGATATGACCGACCCGGAGAAGGTGGCCAAAAAAATCAATAAAAAGACTCGATTGATCTGGATCGAGACGCCCACCAACCCAATGCTTCGCTTAGTAGACATCCCGGCGGTGTCGGCCCTGGCAGCGGCGAATAAGAAAATATTAGTTTGCGTAGACAATACCTTTGCCAGCCCTTACCTACAGAACCCCCTGAATCTTGGGGCTCATATAGTGGTACACTCGGCTACGAAATACATTGGCGGCCACTCTGATCTGGTGCTGGGCGCCGTAGTGGTAAAAGAGGCCGACCTGGGCCAACAGCTCCACTTCCTGCAAAATGCCGTAGGCGCCGTGCCGGGCCCTCAGGATTGTTTTTTGGCGCTGCGCGGCATCAAAACGCTGCACCTGCGCGTAGAACGGGCCTGCAAAAATGCCAAAAAGGTAGCCAAGTTCCTCAACCAGCACCCCAAAGTAGGCAAGGTATTCTATCCGGGCCTAAAAGACCACCCGCAGTACGAACTGGCCGCTCGGCAGATGCGCTATCCGGGGGCTATGGTGTCTTTTGACTTGCAAAACGACCGCTACGATGCTGCTGTAAAAGTGATGAGCACTACGCAGTACTTCACCTTGGCCGAGAGCTTAGGCGGGGTGGAAAGCCTCATTGGCCATCCGGCCAGTATGACCCACGCCTCCATCCCGCGCGAAGAGCGCCTGAAGGTAGGGCTTACCGACTCGCTCATTCGCCTGAGCGTAGGTGTTGAAGAAGTCAGCGACCTCATTGACGATCTGGATCAGGCTTTGCGGAATGTATAGCTCTCCAAGCCAAGATATGTGTATCTTGAATTGAAGAGCTATATATAGTTCTCCAAGCCAAGATTTGTGAATCTTGACTTGCTCTTTTTCCGTCT
>CAYOTJ010000758.1:0-1800 GCA_964406855.1 uncultured Saprospiraceae bacterium | reverse complement strand
CCTTACGATATTCCGCGGCAGTGCGTGGCCACTTACTTCCCGGAGGCCAATGTATTGGTGCCCATCGACAGCTATGCGCGGGGCAGCAAGACGCCGGTATCCAAGCGGGTGGTGATCCGGATTGAGGCCTGAGCGGCTAAAGCGCAATGATTCGGCCCTCGTATACGGCCGATAGCGGGCGCAGCGCCCCGTCTTCATACTCGCCAAAGAGCCAGATTGGCCGGCCGGCGCCCAGGGCGGCCAACTGCCAGCCTTTGGCCTCGTCGGCCGGCGCCAGGGGGAGGTAGCGCCCCTGCTCATCGACGGCCACAAACCGCCCGCCTTCCGCCTGCCAGACCACTACTACCGACTGCAACAGGGCTGGCAGTTGGGGCAGCCAGGGGTTGGCGGCCAGAGCCGTAGCATAGCCCGACAGCATGTCGTCGGCGCCGGAATAGCCCCCCAACTCTTCGTAGGCTCGGCTTGATGCCTGAAACTGTCGCAGCGCCGCCCGCAGCGGGTAGCTGCCCGGATAAAAGGAGAGCTCGCCTTGCAAAGCGCTGCCCGTGATCCAATGCTCTGCGAAGCCCTCATTGCCAAATGAATAATCGAGCAGCAGCGCCATGCGGCCGCTCTTTTCGCCCCGAAGCCATACCCGCCGGTAGGTCAGGCGGTCTTCCTGCCCCGTCAGTTGGCCCATCACCAGCCAGTGATCGCGCAGGGGCGGCTGGGCTTGCAGCACCTCTTCTTTTTTCAGGTTGAAGCCTGCCAGTTGCAGCAGCTCATCGCGGCGAGGGGCATCCAACTCTTGGCGGCGGCGCCAGGCCCGCACAAACAGGTAGAGCGCGCCCAGTTCGGCCAGCAGCCGGTCGGGCCAGTCGGGCCGGGCGAAGTATTGTGGCAGGGCGCGTATGCGCCTCCCGATGCTGCCCAGCTTAAAATCGGTCATACGGGCCGCCACCTGCTGCCAGAAGGCCGGCGGCTGGGTTTCTAAGCCCGCCAGCCCCTGCCTTACGAGGTCGAGGAGCCATTTTTCCAGTTCCTCCACCCCTTCGTCCATCAGTTGCAGGCGCTTTTCGCGGCTGGCGTCGCTTACGGCGACCTCCCGCTTTGGCGCCCCGGCGGCCTCGGGTTTCAGCAGCGCCTCGGGGGGCGTCAGGCCCGTTTGCCAGCGGTCGTCGGCATTCATAAAGAGTAGCACCAACGCCAGCGCATGCTTGCAGGGGCGGCGGGGCGCCTTGCACGTACATCTGAAGGCGGCTGGCTGTAGCCGCACCGCCGGCAGGTAGCGCACATTGTCGCGGGTGACGTACTCACCCCACAGCCATTGTCCGTCGCCGGCCAGCAGCGCCCAGCCGCGGGCAAAAAACAGCCGCCGCGCTTCCTCTAAGGTGCGCACATCAGGGGCTAAGTTTAGCAACTGCTGGAAGTAATCGGCGGTATGGGTAGGAGTTGTGTGTGGCATGGTTATTTGATGGTTGACCTTAGCGTTGGCGATATGGGCGATGGTTGAGCGCTTCCATATCACCAATGCCATTTGTGTTTTGGAGGGCTGTAATTCACGTTAAAGATACGGCTTTTACGTTAAATCCTGAGTGCGTATAGCGGGGGGCGCACGGGAGGGCTATAGATGTTTTATGGAGTCGGACCAGGGGGTGAAGCGGTATGGCCACCTGCGCTGCGGCCCCCAAAGGACGCGGGGCAGGCGGCCATAATAGCGGAAGACCCGGCGCCGCGCAAGGCGATATGCGGAGGTAGGCGATATGCGGCGGGGCCCCAAAAAAAACGGCCTCCCCCCCAGACCACGCATTGGCCCAAGCC
>CAYOTJ010000757.1:0-1805 GCA_964406855.1 uncultured Saprospiraceae bacterium | reverse complement strand
GTGATTTCCAGCGCTATGCTGGCGCTGCTGGGTATGCTGGCTGGTATTGTGTCGCAAACCTTCGACCATGTGGCCGCGCTTACCAACTATCTGGTCACGCCGTTATCGTTCCTTTCGGGCACGTTTTACTCCATTCACCAATTGCCGCCGCTTTGGCAGGCGATTAGCCATGCCAACCCGTTCTTTTATATGATCGATGGGTTCCGCTACGCGCTTACGGGCTATAGCGATTCCTCGCCTCAGATGGGCGCGATGATTCTGTTCAGCGTTACGGTGGTGCTGTGGTTGCTAGCGCAGTATCTGTTTTCCAAGGGCTGGCGCCTTAAGGCCTGATGCGCGGCTTTCGTAAGAAAACGCTTATCAAACCCGCTATTTTGCCCTAAGTCCCGCCCATGACACCCTATTTGCCCATTTATCGCCGTTTTGACATTGCCATTGCGCGTGGCGAGGGGGCGTATCTCTTTACCGATACGGGCAAGCGCATTTTAGACTTTGCCACCGGCATTGCCGTGAACGCATTTGGCCATAACCACCCGCATCTGGTAGAAGCGCTCAAGAAGCAGGCCGAAACATTGTGGCACTGCTCGAACCAATACCGCATTCCCGAGCTTGAGCGTTTTTCTCAGCGGCTGGTCGATGCTAGCTTTGCCGATTCGGTATTCTTTTGCTCATCGGGTACCGAGGCGGTCGAGGCGGGGCTTAAATTCATGCGCCGCTATCATTTCGCGCATGGGCAGGGCTATCGTCACCGCGTTGTATCGTTCGAGGGTGGCTTCCATGGCCGCACCTATGGCGGTATTTCTGCAGGGGGCAATGCATCGGCGCGCGAAGGCTTTGGTCAGTTGCTGCCGGGCTTCGACCGTGTGCCGTTCAACGATATTGCCGCACTTGAAAAAGCCATTGGCATCAATACGGCGGGCATTATTCTCGAGCCCATTCAGGGCGAGGGCGGCGTGCGCGCCTTCGATATCGCGTTCTTACAAAAAGCCCGCGCGCTATGCGATGCGCACGGCGTGCTGATGATGTGCGATGAAGTGCAGTGCGGCTATGGTCGCCCGGGCAGCTTGTTCGCGTTTGAGCGTGCCGGCATTCGGCCGGATATTGTCACCTCGGCCAAGGCGATTGGTGGCGGCTTTCCGCTGGGGGCAACGCTGGTTACCCAAAACGTGGCCGAAGCGCTGACACCGGGCTGCCACGGCTCGACCTATGGGTCGAACCCGCTGGCCATGGCCGTGGGCAACGCCGTGCTCGATTTAATGCTGGCCGAAGGCTTCTTGGCCGATGTTACGCGTAAAGGCGAGGTGCTACTTACCAAGCTGCAAGCATTGGCGGCGCAATATCCGCAGCCGCCCGTCGTCGATCTCGGCTAGCGCCAGCAGGGTCTTGGTGCCGCCGAGGTCGCCGCCGAGGATCATGTCAGACGGCCACGGGGGCGGCGATGTGCGGGTGCGGGTCGTAGCCGTCGAGGCGGAAGTCCTCGAACTTGAAGGCGAAGATGTCCTTCACGTCCGGGTTGATCCACAGGGTCGGCAGGGCGCGCGGTTCGCGGCTGAGTTGCAGGCGGGCCTGCTCGAAATGGTTCGAGTAGAGGTGTGCATCGCCGAAGGTGTGCACGAACTCGCCCGGCTGGTAGCCGCAAACCTGCGCCAGCATCATCGTGAACAGCGCATAGGACGCGATGTTGAAGGGCACGCCGAGGAAGATGTCGGCCGAGCGCTGGTAGAGCTGGCAGCTGAGCTTGCCGTTGGCAACGTAGAACTGGAACAGGCAGTGGCAGGGCGGCAGGGCCATGTTGTCGACATCGC
>CAYOTJ010000756.1:0-1805 GCA_964406855.1 uncultured Saprospiraceae bacterium | reverse complement strand
GCTCTCTCGCCAGGCTTTCTGTCTTATCTTAACTCCCTTCGGAGTTGTGATCTTGGTTTGTTTTGCCATCCTTTCGGAAAGCGGATGCAAAGGTAAATCGACTTTTTGAATCTGCAAAACTTTTTTCGCAATTTTTTTTCAAGCCGATTTTTCATTGCCGCCTCTCTCTCGAAGCGGATGCAAAGATACATACGCCCAACTGAGATAACCAAGCCTTTTTTCAAAAAAAATGCAGGACGGTTATTGAGGGGATTTGCGCAAATTCTTTTAGCAGGTTTATCTGCCAAAGAATCCACGGCGACGGCTGCCATAGCGATGCCGTTAGGGGCGCATAAGCCGGGTTTGCTCCATAGAAGATTTTTTGCTTCACCAGGGTAGGCCGGCGAGAACATCCATCAACCGGGCAAAAGCGCTCGCAAAAACTGAGGTATGGGCGCCGTTTGCATAAGTTGTATCTCTTGCCAGAGGGTGGTTTGTCCGTTGAGGAAAGCTAACACGCGGGCGGGCGGGTTTTGCGCAAAAAGTTGGCCGAAGAATGCATCGCCGGGATAGTAGCCGCGCTGGAGCACCTTGAGCAGCAGGCTATCGTAGCTGCGATGGCGGCGCTGGATGAAGGTTTCGGGCACAAGGGGATGTCGGCCGTTTTGCAGGGCATCGACGATGGCGGCCACGCGCTGCTGGATGTACCAAAAGGTATAGCCGGATGAAGCCCGCGTATCGCCTCCGGCCATGCCGAGGTGCACGATGCGATCCTGCCCTCTGGAAAAGGGAAAATCGGTCATGGGAATATTGCCTTGTTCGACCTCGACGACCTCGTATGGATGTGCCTGGGGCCAGTGGTCGAGGAGGTACTGGCGCATGATGTGGTCGTATGCTTCGGGCTTGAGGTGGTTGTTGGAGAATATAGCCACCTCTACTAAGGCTTCGCGGGCGGAGACGGGCAGCACGTATAGGAAGCGGGTTTCGCCCTGCTGCGGGGTGCGGTAGTCCATCAGCGTAGCCTCGCCTGGCTGGAAGGCATCATGGGGGGTGCGGATGAACCATCCGCGGAAGTGCTGATCGAGGTAATGACAATTGGACTTATCGACGGGGGCAAAGGGGATGCTGTTGAAGCCGTAGTCGGCATACCACTTGCGACCTTCGAGGATGGCGTAGGCGCGGCCTTGGGCTGTGCCTACGGCGGAGATGCGGCCATAGCGGCGCTCGACGTTGGGGGCCGCATCGAGGATGGCATTGGCGTGGCGATAAAACTGGGCGCTGCGGATGATCTTGTAGGTGTAGGGGGCAATGTCCATGAGACGGGAGAATTGCCCCTGATGTACCCACAATTGCTGCCAGCGATGGGCCACGATGGCTTCGAAGGGGCCGGGGCGGTCTTCCCAGAAACACCAGGTGCGATCGTTGGCCGCTTCGCGACGCTCCTGATCGAGAAGCAGGATGCGGCATTGAGACAAGGCGGGACACTGCGCCAGGCCGACGGCCAAGCTAAGGCCCGCAGCGCCGGCGCCGGTAATGAGGATGGAATTGGGTGTGGAAGCAGCAGCGGACATGGTATTGATCTTTATTAGAGAATGGCATTTGCGGTTATCCGAAGCATGGGGCCCGGCCTAGCGATGCGGAGGGGTGGCGGCCTCAAGCCGCCAGACGCGCCCCCCAAGGGCGCGGCCGAGCGATGAGCGAGCCCCGTAGCGTAGCGACCCCGCGCAGGCTGCAGGCGGAGGCAGGCGATATGCGGGGTAGGCCCCTTTTTGAGGGGTGAATAGTGAGGGGTGAACAGTGAGGGGTGAACAGTGAGGGGTGAACAG
>CAYOTJ010000755.1:0-1813 GCA_964406855.1 uncultured Saprospiraceae bacterium | reverse complement strand
CCGCGACATGGAAGTGGAATTTGTAGGCGCCCGCAAGGAGAGTTATCGCTCCGACTCGCGCAAGCCCGCCGTTGAATCGGGCACACTGGAAGACGATCAGCTACGGCGCGACTTTACCATTAACGCTCTTGCCGTGAGCCTTAATGAACACAATTATGGCGTTATCATCGATCCGTTTGAAGGGCTTATACACCTTGAGAAGAAGCTCATCAAAACGCCCTTAGAGCCTGGCAAAACTTTCAGCGACGACCCTCTGCGCATGATGCGGGCGATTCGTTTTGCCAGCCAGCTCAGTTTCCAGATCGACCCGGAGACTTTAGCTGCCATTACGGCTTTTAAACCGCGCATCAACATCGTGTCCTGGGAACGAATCACCATTGAGCTCAATAAGATCATTCTCAGTCCCAAGCCCAGCGTGGGTTTTAAGCTGTTGTTTGATACCGGGTTATTGCACATCATTTTTCCCGAACTCACGGCGCTGCATGGGGTGGAGGTGCGCAACGGCATTGGCCATAAAGACAATTTTTACCACACCTTGCAGGTATTAGACAACCTATGCCGCAAAACCGACGATCTGTGGCTGCGGTGGTCGGCCATCCTGCACGATATAGCCAAGCCGCCCACCAAGCGTTTTCATCCTGAGCAAGGCTGGACTTTCCACGGCCACGAAACCTTAGGCGCGGCCATGGTGCCCCGCATCTTCAAGCGGTTTCGGCTGCCCCTCGACCACAAGATGAAGTACGTTCAGAAGTTAGTGGAGTTGCATCTGCGCCCCATCAGCCTGACGAAGGAAAACATCACCGACTCGGCGGTGCGCCGGCTGCTTTTTGAAGCGGGTGAAGACATTGACGACCTCATGATGTTGTGCGAAGCCGATATTACGTCGAAAAACCCGACTAAGGTGCAGCGCTATCTCGAAAATTACGAGTTTGTGCGCGCCCGCATGCAGGAAGTAGAATCCAAAGACCACCTCCGCAACTGGCAGCCCCCCATCACCGGGGAAATGATTATGGCCAGTTTTGGCATTCCACCGGGCCGGGAGGTAGGCGTCATCAAAAACGCTATCCGCGACGCCATACTCGACGGCCATATCGGCAACAACTACGAGGAGGCCTATGCTTTTATGCTTGAGGAAGGCCTCAAGTTAGGCTTGGCAAAAGTCGAATAACCGCCTGGTTCAGCTCACTCCCATACGAGCGCTAAGCGCGCGGGTTTGCGCAGCAGGTAGTTGGCTAAGGCGTCTACCCGTTTCCACCAGGCGTAGGGCAGGTATTGAAGCGCTACATGGGTGCGCAGTTTGAGCAGTCCCTTATTCATGAAGGTAAAAGTGCGCCCCCGGCGCCGGACGGCAGGAGGCAGCATGTCGAGCAGCTTAGCCGCTGTAAAAGAATGCAGATGCGCACTATGCGGCGTAGGCTTATTGCAATGAATGCACAGGCAGTACTGTATTTTTTCGTTGTAGGGAGTTGTTACGATGAGTTTGCCGCCCGGGCTCAGCACCCGAAGCAGCGAAGCCAGCAAGGCTGCCGGATCGGGTACATGTTCGATGACTTCGCCGGCTATAATGACGTCAAAGAGGCCATTGGCGAAAGGCAGGTGAAAAGCGTCGGCTACTACGCCATAGTGGCGTTCGGAAGGGTAGGTCTCCAGCGCCCGGCGAGGGTTGACGGTGGATATGTCCATAGATACAACTTCATGCCCGAGGGGCAGCAGGGCGCCGGCAAGCCAGGCGCTTCCGCAGCCTACATCCAGTACCTTGAAGCGGGAGGAGCGGGGCAACTGTGCCAGAATGGTTTCGTGCAGACGCCGGTTT
>CAYOTJ010000754.1:0-1824 GCA_964406855.1 uncultured Saprospiraceae bacterium | reverse complement strand
TGGTAGAGGCCCGGCGGCAGCGCGCTGGTGGGTATGGGCTCGTTGGGCGCCGCCAACTGGCTGAGGATCAGGCGGCCTGTGGCGTCGAAGAGCTGAACGTGCAGGGCGGCGTAGCTGTGCCTGACGAAGAGCTCATGGCTACCCGGATTGGGTGAAATCTGTATGCCTAAGGGGGCGGGCGCCGGCTCGGCTGCGCTCACAAACAGGGCGCAATCTTGATTGTTGCTGATATTGGGGTCGATTTCTAAGTTGGGGGCGAAGGTAAACAGGCAGTAAGGGCCGCCGATCATGAAGAGGCTGCCATTGGAGGATTGATAGCCCCAATCGCTGACGTTGCGGGTGAAGGTGAGGGCTTCGCCGGAGGCGAGCCCGTCGGGGAAGTCGAAATAGAAGGTGTCGCGGCCCTCGCTGCAATTGAATGCACCCCTTTGATTGGAAGCCACTGCGACGAAGTAGATGGGGTTGTCGCCGTAGTTGCGGATGGAAAAGGTGGCTTCTGCATAGACGAATACGGCGGCGGAACTGCCCGCCAACGGCGGTTTGATGGTGTCGATGCTTGTGATGTTGAGGCTGAGCGCTTCGATGCCTGCGTCGAAGGTAGCATTGAGCGCCAACTCGCCGGGCAGGCCGCGGGCGATGTAAGAACTCTGGAAGATGGGGTCGTTCAACTCCAGCCGCCCGACGACCCAGTGGCCTGTATTATCGGGGGCCCAGTCGGTTAAGTTATATTCGCCGATATCAATGACCCCATTGATCGTTATGCTGCCGTCGGAGGGGTTGAAGGTTTCGGTGGTATAGGAGGCGCTGTTGCCGACGGGTTTGAGGTAATGGATGAGGCCGTCGACAAGGCGGAGGCGTATGCCATTGGCGGCCGGAGCGGGACTGAGGGGGCTGAAGGTCTGGAGAACAGGGTCGTAGACGATCCATTGGCTGTTGATGCGAAACAACAACTGCTCGCCCAAGGGCACGGAGGTTTGGGGTACGATGTAGCCTCCGGCAGTACGGGTGGTTATGGCGCCGGTGGAAAGGTCTATTTGGGTGAGGTAGGGGCTGTCTTCGATGGCTAAGCCGAGTGTCTGGTCGTTGAGTACGCAGGGGATGCCGCCTATAAACGGGTCGGCGAGTTCCAACAAGGGGGCGCCATCTGCGTTGGTTAGCAGCATGTGGCCTGCATTGACGAGGGCGATGCGGCCGTCGGGGAAGACGGTTGCGGCTACGTCATAAAATTCGATGTTGGGGTAGCGCCTGGCCCAGAGGATTTGCCCGCTGGTATCGGCTTTCATCAGGATAAACGAGGGGTCGGCAGGGACGTCGTCGGCGACTACCCATTTACCGGCGGCGATGATGTGGCCGTCGGGCGTGAAACTGACCGCCGTAAACTGGGCAAAACCTTCAAATAAAGAATCCGAGGGGAATAAAACCGACCAGCGCAGCCCGCTGTCGGGGCCAAAATAATCGAGCCGGGGTTTTTCGCAGCGGCCTTCTGAGCCTACGACGGCTAAGAAGCCATGGTTTGCCGCTGCCCGATTGACGAGGATGTGGGGTTTGCGGTAAGCGTACTGAGGCGAAGATTGCGCCCGGCCGAGGGTGACGGCTGCCGCCAGGCTGAGGAAGAGCAGTAAAGCGTGCTTCATGGTGTATTGTGATTTGTTGTACATCAAATATAATCCTATTTGAATGGCGCGGTCGTTTTAAGAGAATGATTGTCATCCGGGAGATAAAAAAGCGCCCGGCCGGAGCGAACTCCGCCGGGCGCAGCATAGGCAACTATACAATTTATAGTTCTCCAAGCCAAGATTTGTGAATCTTGACTTGCTCTTTTTC
>CAYOTJ010000753.1:0-1831 GCA_964406855.1 uncultured Saprospiraceae bacterium | reverse complement strand
CAATACCGCTCAGCATTTCCGAGTTGGTCATGATGTTTTCACCCAGCCGATCGGAGAGCGCGGGCAGGGTTTTGTGCAGGTACTTCTGCCGCAGCAGCAGGCGCATGGTGCCCAGCACGCCGCCGCTTACTACCAAGCCCCGACTGGCAAAAACCTGGGTCCGGCCGCCCAGCCAGGCGGTGCTCGACCGGGTATGCACCCGATACCTGCCCTCTTGGTATTCAATGCGGGTTACTTCCATTTCGGGCGCTACCCGGGCGCCGTACTCTTTTTCGGCTAACCAGAGGTAGTTTTTATCGAGGGTATTTTTAGCATCGTGCCGGCAGCCTACCATACAGCCGGCGCAGTGGGTGCAGCCCTTGCGCAGCGGGCCCTTGCCGCCAAAGTAGGGGTCGACGGCCTCGTTGGCTGGGCCTAAGTATACGCCTACGCCATCAACCGGCGCATAAGAATCGGCCTTGCCCATGTCGGCCGCTACCTCCCGGAGTATGCGGTCTTCTTCATACTCGGTATCAAAGCGAGCTGAGCCCAGCATGCGGTTGGCCAAGTCGTAAAAAGGCGCCAGCACCGCCTTCCAGTCCTGGAAGTGCGCCCAGTTGGGGTGCTGGTAAAAAGGGTCCTTCGGGCGCATGTGGGTGTTGGCGTATACAATGGAGCCGCCGCCTACGCCCACCCCGCTGATGACCATCACCTCCCGGAAAAAGCTGAGCTGCTGAAACCCAAAAAAGCGCAGCGCAGGCGCCCACAGGTAGCGGGCCACGTTCCAATTGGTGCGCGGAAAGTCGTTGCTGCGCCAGCGTTTGCCTTTTTCCAACACCAGCACCGTATAGCCCTTTTCGGCCAAACGCATCGCCGATACGCTGCCGCCAAAGCCGGAGCCAATCACGATGTAGTCGTAAGTAGTAGCCTCGGCTTGTTGTTGTCCGTTCATCGACGCTTATCTTAGGATGGTTAATCCCACAAAGATAATTTTTTTGGGCCCCGCCGCATGGCGTCCTCTCTTTTTATCACCACGGGCGGCGCCGGGTGCTCCGCTCTTATGCGCTCGTTCACCCCGTGGAATATACGCTTCGCTATTCCACGGGGTGAACGAGCGCATACCGCTGCGCCCCCTGGTCCGGGGCAGTCTGCTCCCCTAATATTTTGCTTTATAGTTCTCCAAGTCAGGATTCACAAATCTTGGCTTGGAGAACTATAATGTTTCCCCGACTAAAATTCAGGCACCTTGGCTCGGAGAACTATAACGCAAAATCATGGCCAGCATAAATTCCAGATTCTCCCGAATGTCGGCCATAATGCTACTTTGATCCCGGGCTTCTCCCGCTGCTTGGGCTTTGGCTTTTTCTTTGATGCCCTCGGCTAAGGTGATCAGGTTAGCGGCTAAGCGGCCGGCATCCGGAGTGGTTACCTCGCCCGCCGACATGGCGGCGGCAATGCGTTCGGCCAAAAAGGCGACCTCGCGCTCGGCTACGTCCCTGACGAGGTCCTGAAAGCGCGGCTCTACCTGCCTGAGGGTCTCCTCGGAGATGTGTACATCGGCCACCAACCGAATGAAATAAAAACTGCGCTCCAGCAGGTAGTGCCTTATTTGAGCCGCCGGGCCGCCGGGTATTTCTAAGGTGGAGGCCTGTAGCGATTCCACAAAGCGCCGCGTGGCTGTAGTGGTTACGTCCAAAAAAATGTCCTCTTTGTTCTTGTAATAGTAGTACAAAGAGGCTTTGTTGAGATTTACTTCGCGGGCAATGTCGTCGAGGGTAGTTTTTTCAAAACCATAACGCGCCACGCATTGATAGGCAGCTTGCTGTATCTTCTCGCGGGTTTGCTCTTTTTT
>CAYOTJ010000752.1:0-1834 GCA_964406855.1 uncultured Saprospiraceae bacterium | reverse complement strand
AAGGGGCGAAGCGCCAACGTGTTGCGCCCCGCCCCTCAGAATAGATTGTTGTTTATAGTCTATACCCCCAGCGTGGCGCGCACGGCATCGAGTACGGCGCGAACGCCTTGGGCGTCGGCGGCCTGAGCGTATACGCGCAGCACGGGCTCGGTGCCCGAGGGGCGAATCATGGTCCATACCCCGTCGGCGAGGATGAACTTATAGCCGTCGATGTTTTCGCGGCCCTGAACGGAGTAGCCGCCGAAGGCCGTGTAGGCGCCGGCCTCGCACTGCCGGATGACTTCCTGCTTTTGGGCCTCGCTGATGTGGAGGTCGTCGCGATCGAAGGAGAAGGAGCCTACCAGTTCGTATACCTCTGCGATGAGTTGTTGGAGCGACTTGCCCGACTTGGCCATAAATTCCAGTATCATGAGGCCGATCCAGACGCCGTCGCGCTCGGGGATGTGACCTTTTACGGCCAGGCCGCCCGACTCTTCGCCGCCCACCAGCACATCTTCGTGGGCCATGATTTCGGCGATGTATTTGAAGCCGATTTTCGTCACTTCATAGGGCAGCCCAAAGTGTTCGGCCATGCGGATCATCTTTTCCGTTACGCTGAAGGTGACCACCACCTTGCCCGAGCGCCCGAGGTAGCGGTGTTGGTACAGGAGGAGGAGGAGGAGGATGTGGTGGCTGTCTACAAAGTTGCCGTCGCTGTCGTACATCCCGATGCGGTCGGCGTCGCCGTCGTTGGCTAGGCCGAGGTCGATGTCGGGGCTATTGCGGATGAGTTCCGAGATTTCCAGCAGATTGCGGTGGATGGGCTCGGGCGCCTGCCCGTGGAAGCCGGGGTTGTCGTCGGAGTGGAGGTGTATGGCGTCGGGGAATAGCTTGCGCATCACGCGTTGGCCGGCGCCGTACATGGCGTCGTAGGCGATGCGGAGGCCTGCGCCCCGGATGAGGTCGAGGTCGAAATTGGCCGCTACATGATCGAGGTACATTTGCTCTAAGTTGCTGTACTCCAGCAGGCCGGCGGCCTTGAGGTCGGCCAGCGTGGGCAGGTCGGCGGGTACGGCTTCGGGCACGAGGTTTTCGACCTCCGTCACCTCTGCCGGAATCATGGGGCCGCCTAAGCTCGACTTCAGCTTGTAGCCGTTGTAGGTGGGCGGGTTGTGGCTGGCCGTGATCACTACGCCCACATCGGCGCCGTGTTTTACTACGCCCAACGACACGGCCGGCGTAGATACAAAGCCTTCGGCTAAGTATACCTTGATGCCGTGCTTGCCCAATACGCGGGCTGTAGTTTCGGCAAAGAGCTTGCCGCCAAAGCGACAGTCGTGCCCGATTACGGCTTGGCGCCCGCCCCGACTTTTCAGCCAGAGCGCCGTGCCTTCAGCTACCCGCTTTACATTATCGACGGTGTAATCATCGGCGATTATGGCTCGCCAGCCATCGGTTCCAAATTTGATGGTTATCATGCCCAAAATGGTTTGCAATGTGGTCTTTGCCGGTAAAAATACATATTTTGGCGAAGTATGTTTTTTCTTTTTGTCTTATCTTAGAGCCGTCGTTCGGATGGGCCATCGCTATTTTGGATCGATACCCGATAGACCATCGCGTTTCTTTACATCAAACCTGCCGACCCGCAGTATAAAACCATCTATACCATGCCAATACGCTATCTCTTATTGACCTTCATCTTAATGGTTCATGCGCGGCCCTACGCGCAAGTCAGCGACAATGGGTGGGTGATCACGCAGGAGGGGGATACCCTGCGGGGATCATTTTCGGCCCAATTAGACCGCAGCGAAGGAGTGCTCATTCGGTTGAGCGGGGCCAATGCGCCGTCTAAGTT
>CAYOTJ010000751.1:0-1852 GCA_964406855.1 uncultured Saprospiraceae bacterium | reverse complement strand
GGTATCGTTCGGGGTGGGCGTAAGGTCGGTAGTGGTTTCAGCAGCCCCGGCCTCGGCCGGGGAAGCGCCGCAAGAGAATAACAGCACGAATACAGGCAGTGCCAATAATGCCCGTCGAAGAACGGTAAACATAGGTATATAAAAGTTGGTGAACAAAAGCCATTGGCTTCATTTTCAATACCAACAACGGCAAACCATCGCCTTTTGTTGAGTCTGGCCTGTTTCAGACCCGCCTTTTGCAATGGATATAAGCCGATGTGCAGCGGAAAAGAAGATTTTTTGAAAAAATACCGGTCTGCTGTAACTTTTCACTTTCCCGGTTCGTCTGCCGGGTATAATCACGCTAGAGGGATGACGGCAGAAGACTTTCAGCAATACATCTGGCCTTACAAAGACCGCCTTTATCGCTTTGCGCTGCGCCTTACCGCCGGCGACATGGCCGAAGCAGAAGATGTGGTGCAGGAGGTATTCGTAAAGTTGTGGAATCAGGCCGGCGCGCTGTCGGGTATTGCCAACTTAGAGGCATGGATGCTGCGGCTCACCCACAACTTAGCCATCGACAAGCTGCGGGGCGGGTATCGCCGGCGCAGGGTAGATTTAGAAGAGGCCCAACTGCCGGCTGCGGCAGCTCCGGTCTCCGACTGGCAGGACACCTACGAGCAGGTGCGCGCAGCCATGAATCGGTTGCCGGAAGCCCAGCGCGCCGTCATGCACCTGCGCGATGTGGAGGGGCTGAGCTATCAGGAAATCTGCGATGCCCTCGACCTGAGCATGGCCCAGGTAAAAACCAATTTGCACCGGGCGCGCCAGCGCGTGCGGGAAATGCTGATTAACAAGTAGACTTGTTCAGTGGGATCATCAAACAACTGCAAGTTGATTGGTTTAAAAACAGATGTATGAGCTACGAACAGATCAAAAGCTTGCTGGATCGCTACTTTGAAGGGGAAACCACCCTCGAAGAGGAGGCACAGTTGGGCGACTACTTCGCCGGGATTGATGTAGACGACCGCCTCAAGGCCTATCAGCCGCTGTTCACTTTCTTTCGGGCCGAAGCCGCCCTTGAAGCGCCGGGTATAGATATGCCTGCCGCCAAACCTCCGGCCCGGCTCAGGCGCCTGCCGGCTTACCGCCGTTGGGCAGCCATAGCCGCCTCGGTGATGCTTGCCCTGGCCGTATGGTACGGGTTGCCAAAGTCGGCTGACGTACAGGCGCCTGAGGTAGCCGCCGTAGACTGGAGCAAATACGAGGTCACCGACCCCGAAGAGGCCCTGCGCATCACGAAAAAGGCCCTGAAACGCACCTCCCGGGAACTCAACCGCGCCGCCGACCGCGCCGCCAAAGAAATAACCAAAGTAAAAAAGATGGCCGACCCGCTTTAAGCGCTCGCCCGGCTTTTAATACGCTTCATTCATTCACCTGATCGGTATCCAAACCGTCAATAAAACATGGATTGCCATGAAATACTTACTTGCGGTCTTATTGGCCTGCACCACTTTCGCTGCCGGCTTAGCGGCCCAGAGCGATGCCAACGCCATTGAGCGTTATTTTGCCCAATACCTCGAAGACGAGCGCTTCTCGGTGGTCTACATCAGTCCCAAGCTGTTCCAGATGATCGACCGCATCGGGGCTGAACAGCTACAACTCGACGACCAGGCGGCCACTACTTTCCGGGAGGTGGCCCGCGATCTGCGCGGATTGCGCATACTCAGCACCGATGTCAATCCGCAGCAGTTCTATCAGGAGGCCAAACAGCGCATCAATACCAAGGAATATGAACCTCTGATGACGGTTAGAGACCGCGGGGGCGATAACGTCGAGTTTTTGGTGCGCGAAAATAGCCAGGGTATTATCG
>CAYOTJ010000750.1:0-1853 GCA_964406855.1 uncultured Saprospiraceae bacterium | reverse complement strand
GTAGCCCTCTATCAGGTCTTTGAAGACGGGGTGGAGAATTTGCTCATCACCAAGGATTTTGCCAGCGGCAGCTACTTATTCGAGCTGCTGCCCAACCGCCGCTTCCGGGTAGAGGTGACGAAAAACGGCTATCAGCCGGCAGGTTATGTGTTTAGCACCAACGACCCATCGACCACCACTTACGGCCAGCCGCTGTTTCTGGATGCTGTTGGCGGCGGCGCAGCTACGACGCCAGACGGTTCTTCGCCCATTATGACGGAGGTTCCTCCTGCCGCCGGCAATACACGCCCTACTTTTGGCAATAAACCGGCTACTAATCCGCCGGCTACGGCCAACACAGGAGGGGGTACGCCGCCTGCTACTACTACCACAACGACTACCGCCCCCCCTCCGGCATCGCCAACCGCAGCCCTGCCTGATGCCGGCGAGTATACCGCCCGAGGCCTTACGCCGCCCGACGACCTGGAGTACTCCTCTTCGGCCACCCGATACCAGGGCTCATACTTCAAAATACAATTGGCCGCCGTGCGCACGTACAACCCCAATCATGCCGATGTGCAGCAAGCCGCAGCTTTGGGCTCTATACAAACGGAATACATCGGCAGCCGCAACCTTACCCGGGTGATGCTGGCCGACTTCTTCTCGGAAGCCGACGCCAAATCGGCCCTCGGTCGGGTGAAGCGCTACTTCCCCAATGCCTATATTGTACGCTACGACAACGGCGTGCGCTATGGCAAGGTGAATCTGTAAACGCTTTAAGCGAGCCTGTTGAGGCTTTTTAATTATGGCGCGAGCCGCTCCTGCCTGTATTCTCCTTCAGACCAGTAGCGGCTCGCGCCTTTCTATATGCCGCACCTTGGCAGGTTTTGTGGATTTGACCTGGCATTTATCCGGGCCTATATGCACAAAACCTGCCGGCACAAACTATGTGTGGTTCTCCAAGTGCGGCTTTGTGGCGGTCGGCTTTTTAGCGCGTTTGGTCGAAGCTTACGGGCTTTTTAGGGCCGATTGCGGTATTTTTGTTCTGATTTTTTTTGTTTTCTTCAACCGATGCAAGTCGTATCGGCGTTATGAAAGAGAAAACTACCGTTGCAGTATAATTGCGAACAACCTCCAGTGCAGCAGTTATGAAGGAAAAATACGTTGCCGCATTTTTGGCATTTGCGTTTGGCATCTTTGGCGTTCATCGCTTCTATTTGGGCAATCGCGGGTTGGGCATCGCTCACCTGCTGCTCTTTTTTATAACGGTAGGCATCTCGGCGGCAGCCGAAGCGCCTATTGTGCTCATTCCGGCCCTGCTGGGCTTCATCGACTTTGTGCTGCTGGCCGCTATGCCCCGGGAGGAGTTCGACCGCAAATACAACGCCGCCTACCTGCATTCCGAAAACATCCCTGTGCGCTTCAGTCGCGCGCCCGAGCGCTCGGACCGCCAAACGCTGCGCTCGCTCAAGGCTGAGGGAATACAGCTCTTCCGCGAATATCGCTATGCCGAAGCCATAGACGCTTTTGAAGAAGCGCTCGAACTGGCCCCCCGCGACCCCAGTCTGCACTTTAACCTCGCCTGCTGTTTTGCCGAACTTGAAAATAGCGCCGCCGCATTTGGGCATCTTGAAGATGCTTTTGCCAATGGCTTTGACCAACCCCATAAACTGCGCGAACACCGCGCCCTGGCGTGGCTGCGCAAACAACCCCTGTTTGAAGTGTTCATTGCCAATGGATACCGTATGAAACCTGCCGCCCTGCCTTCTCCTAAACCCGCTGATCTGCTCGATGCCAAACCCGCCTCAGCCGCTGCGCCGGAGGCACCAAAGTCGCTTGATCTGCTAGAACAAATTGCCCAATCGGGCGAGTTG
>CAYOTJ010000749.1:0-1855 GCA_964406855.1 uncultured Saprospiraceae bacterium | reverse complement strand
CCCGCAACGAAGCTCACCGCTTTGCCATCACCTTCCACCGGCAAAAGCGGTCGCAAAACTTCACCACTACCGAGCTCACCGACATACCGGGCATCGGCCCCAAAACAGCCGAAAAGCTCCTCGCCCACTTTGGGTCGGTCAAAAAACTTCGCGCAGCCAGCCTTACCGACATACGGGCCGTAGCGGGGTTACAGGCCGCTCAAAAAATCAGGGCATACTTTGATGGGACGCCCTCGGCCCCGGGCCAGGGATGGGAGTGATATGGCCCGGCGGGCAGGCGGCCATACCAATAGCCATACCCCAGGCCGGGCCATAATAACGGACAGCCCGGCGCCGCCCGTGCCGCCACAGAAGCATCATGATATGCGGCGGGACCCCAAAAAAAAACCGTACTTTTGTACCCCAATGGCTTGCGCCGGCAAGTTTTGTGCGTAGACCGCCGTACTTAGAGAACCATAACGCAGTACAACCATGCAACCGCTCGCAGAACGTATGCGCCCCCGCTCGCTTGACGATTATATGGGGCAATCCCATCTGGTAGGCCCCGGCGCCGTGCTCAGGAAGGCCATTGAAGCCGGCAAGCTGCCCTCCTTTATCTTGTGGGGGCCTCCGGGCGTTGGCAAAACCACCCTGGCGCGCATCATAGCCCAACGCCTTGAGGTTCCGTTTTTTACGCTCAGCGCCATCCATGCCGGCGTCAAAGACGTGCGGGATGCCATCGAGCAGGCGCGGCGGTCGCAGTTCTTCGACCGCCCCAACCCGGTGCTTTTTATCGACGAAATTCACCGCTTCAGCAAGTCGCAGCAAGACTCGCTGCTGGGCGCCGTAGAGGCCGGCACGGTGTCGCTCATAGGGGCCACCACCGAAAACCCCTCTTTTGAGGTGATTCCGGCCCTGCTCTCCCGCTGCCAGGTGTATGTGCTCAAACCCCTTGACGCTGAGGAGCTAACGGCCATGATAGACCGGGCGCTGGCCCAGGATGAGCACCTGCGCAAGCTGCCCATAGTGGTGGAAGAATACGACGCCATGCTGCAATACAGCGGCGGCGACGGTAGGCGCCTCTACAACATCTTAGAGCTCGTAACCAACTACTACGATGCCGCCGAGGGCGAGCTGCGCCTCACCAACGCCTTGGTGCGCGAGCGCGTGCAGGAAAACATCACCCGCTTTGACAAAGACGGCGAGCAACACTACGACATTGCCAGCGCTTTCATCAAAAGCATCCGGGGCAGCGACCCCAACGGGGCCGTCTACTGGTTAGCCCGCATGATGGAAGGAGGCGAAGACGTAAAATTCATTGCCCGCCGCATGATCATCGCCGCCAGCGAAGACATCGGCTTGGCCAACCCCAACGCCCTCCTCATGGCCAATACGGCCTTCCAGGCGGTGCAGGCCGTGGGCTGGCCCGAGGCGCGCATCATTCTGGCCCAGGCGGCGGTATACTTAGCCACCTCGCCCAAGAGCAACTCGGCCTATCTGGCCATCGATCGCGCCCTCGCCAAGGTGCGCGAAACCGGTACGTTGCCCGTACCGCTGCACCTGCGCAACGCCCCCACCCACCTGATGAAAAAGCTCAACTACGGCCAGGGCTATCAAAATGCGCACGACCTTCCGGGCAACTTCATCTCACAGCCTTACCTACCCCACGCCAAAGAGGGCAGAGCATTTTTTACGCCCCAGGCCTACGGCCCGGAAGCGGCCATACGCGACCGGCTGGCGGCCTGGTGGAAAGGAAAGTATGGGTATGAAGACTAAGGGCTGAGGAGACTACGCCCTCGTATCCGCGCCAGAGGCGCGGCGCCTATAGTTCTCCAAGTCAGGATGAGTGAAAAATGGACGCCGCTATTTTTTCGGC
>CAYOTJ010000748.1:0-1860 GCA_964406855.1 uncultured Saprospiraceae bacterium | reverse complement strand
GCAGCGGTATGCGTGAGGCACGAGCGCATAATAGCGGAGCACCCGGCGCCGCGCAGGGTGCTATTCGGCGGTGAATGCTATGCGGCGGGGCCCCTAATATAGTTCTCCAAATCAAGATTTGTGAATCCTGACTTGGAGAACTATAAAAAAACCCGACCTTCGGCCAGAACAGCCGAAGTGCCGGGTTTGTTGTTCCACAAAAATGGGGGGGGAGAGAGTTTGTAGTTAACCTACAACTCAATTACAAGTACTTAGCTACAAACACTAAAAATTCTTGCTTCAGTTCGTCAAATAGTTTTTGGAAAGTTTCCATGCGATCGCGCAGGCTCACCTGATCTTCAAAGCGCACCCGGTCGATGGCTACGGGATGCTCTTCGGCATATTTGGCTAAGTAGCCGGCGTGTTCATTTACGTCGTGGCGCAGTTCGTCGATCACTTCGCGCTCGCGCACGAAGCGATTTTGGCATTGTTCTAATTGGGCCAATACATCATTATCGGTCCAGCGACTGACCAATTCCTCTAAACGATGTTCGAAGATAGCGAGTTCATCGCGATAAAAATCCAATTGTCTTTTCCAGAGTTTGTGCTCAAAGTGGAGGTCGCTGATATAAACTGGTTTGGCCTTGGCCGTGCTTACTGTGTTTGTGGCGTCCATTGGTTTAATGATTTTGATTACGAGTGCAAGCTAAGCCGAAGCGCTCAATGGGCAGGATGACAATCGTCAGCGGGGCGTCTAATTTTTGTCAGCCTTCATCGGGCGTTGCAACATCGGCCGGGCGGCGCTATCTTTGCGCCATGAAGAGTTTTACCCGGCTTTTGCGCTACCTGCTCCGCTACCAGCGGGGTTTGTGGCTGTCGATGCTCAGCAACATTTTAACGGCGCTGTTTACGGTAGTGAGCATCCCGATGCTCATTCCCTTTTTCAGGATACTTTTTGAAAAAGAGGCGCCTGCCATATCTGCGCCGAAGGGCGGCTTCAGCATGGCCAACGCCAATGAATATTTTACGTACTGGTTTGGCGAGCTCATTGGCCGGTACGGCAAGGAGGGCGCGCTGGGCTATGTGTGTATAGCCATTGTGGCCGTCTACCTGCTGCGCAACCTCTTCCGCTACTTAGCGCTTTACTACATGGCGCCCGTGCGCAACGGGGTTATCCGCGACCTGCGCAACGAGCTTTTTGAGCAGGTGCTGGCGTTGCCGCTGGCCTTCTTTGGCAACGAGCGAAAGGGCGACCTCATGGCCCGCCTCACCAGCGATGTGCAGGAGGTGGAGAGCAGCATCCTGAACATGCTGGAAGCCATCTTCCGCGAGCCGCTCATCATCATTGGCGCTTTGGGCTTCATGCTTTATGTGAGTCCGTCGCTCACGGTATTTGTCTTCGGGCTCATCCTCTTCACCGGGGTGGTTATTGGCGGGCTTGGGCGGCGCCTCAAGCGGGCGTCTGCGGCGGTTCAGCAAAAACTCGGGCAGCTCATCAGCATCACCGAGGAGGGGTTAGGCGGCTTGCGCATCATCAAGGGTTTTGCCGCCGAAGACTATCAGCGGCGCAAGTTTGGGGATACCAACAACGAATACCGCCGTCTGCTCACGAGCACTTTGCGCCGGCGCGACCTCGCCTCGCCCTTGTCTGAGTTTCTCGGCATTGCCACGGTGGCCCTGCTGTTGTGGTATGGCTCCCGGCAGGTGTTCAGCGGCCTTATGGCCGCCGAAACCTTCATCACCTTCATTTTTGCCTTTTACAACGTCATCGACCCCGCCAAAAACCTCAGCAAAGCCGTCTCCAACATCCAGCGGGGCATAGGCGCTTTCCAGCGGGTAGAGGTACTGCTCGACGCCCCCAACACCCTGCCCGAGCCCCCC
>CAYOTJ010000747.1:0-1868 GCA_964406855.1 uncultured Saprospiraceae bacterium | reverse complement strand
CCCTACGGCGGTGCATACCCACGAAGACATCGAAGAAACGCTGACGGCCTTCCGCGCCATCAAGGCCAAGCTCGAAAGCGGCATCTACCGCGAACAGGGCGCCTTAGTGACGGCCGACTAAGAGCGTCAGGTAAGTATAAAAAAATCCGGCCGGCCGGGCGCTTTGCGCGCCGGTCGGCCGGATTTTTTTTTTGCGCCGCTAAGCGCCCCGGCATTGACCTAAAAAGCGTAACTTAACGCCAATTATCCGGTTTGTTATGCCCACGGCTCACTTTCTTTCTCCCTTCGGATGCTTCGAACTCAGCGGCAGCGAGCTGGGCCTGCGCTCGGTGCGCTGGATCGACGTGCACCCTTGCCCCGCCGGCCCCATACCGCCCGAGCTCAGGCCCGCCGTCCAACAGCTCGACGAGTACTTCAAGCAGCAGCGCAAGGTCTTCGACCTGCGCCTCGACTGGTCGGGGGCGCCCGATTTTCACCGGGCCGTCTGGGAAGCGCTGCTGCTCATCCCCTATGGTCATACCACTTCCTACGGCGCCATAGCCGAGCAGTTGGGCGACCCCAAGTCGGTGCGGGCCGTAGGCCAGGCCAACAAACACAACCCCATCGCCATCATCGTGCCCTGCCACAGGGTGATAGCCAAGAGCGGCGAGTTGCAGGGCTATTTTTATGGCCTCGACTTCAAGCGCCGATTGCTGGCCCTCGAAAATCCGCTGGGCTTTGCCGAGCAGGGCAGTTTATTTTAACTTTGCCCCTGCCGGGGCGGTATGGCCCCCTCGGCCCTAACCACTTTTGCTATGGACTACCGCCCCGAAATCGAGTTTGCCCGGGCCGCCGATGCGGCCGACCCCCTGTCGCGCTACCGCGCCGAATTTCTGTTCCCCGAGCACGAGTCGGGTCAGTGCCTGTATTTTTGTGGCAACAGCCTCGGGCTTCAGCCCCGAGGCGTGCGCGAGGCCCTGCTGCACGAACTCGACCAATGGGCCCGCCATGGCGTGGAAGGACACTTCCGCGGCGAGCTGCCCTGGTTTAACTACCACGAGTTTTTACTGCCCCAGACGGCCCATATCGCCGGCGCGTCTACCAGCGAGGTAGTGGTGATGAACACCCTCACCACCAACCTGCACCTCATGATGGCGAGCTTCTACCGCCCTACCGCCCACCGCTTTAAGATCATCATGGAGGCGGGGGCTTTCCCCTCCGACCAATACGCCGTAGAGAGCCAGGTGCGCTGGCATGGCTTCAAGCCCGCAGAGGCCATCGTAGAGGTGGCGCCCCGCCCCGGCGAGGCCGCTCTGCGCCCCGACGATATCCTCGAAACCATTGAGCGGCACGGCCCCCAGACGGCCTTGGTGCTGTGGGGCGGCGTCAACTACTTCACCGGGCAGTATTTCGACCTGGGCGCCATCGCCGCCGCTGCCAAGCGGCAGGGCGCCTATGCCGGCTTCGACCTCGCCCATGCCGCCGGCAATGTGCCGCTGGAGCTCCACGACTGGGGCGCCGACTTTGCCGTATGGTGCAGCTATAAATACCTCAACTCGGGCCCCGGCGGCCCCGGCGGCGTATTTGTACACGAGCGCCACGCCCACAACCGCGAGTTGCCGCGCTTTGCCGGCTGGTGGGGCCACAACCAAGCTGTGCGCTTCCTCATGCACAAAGGCTTTGATCCCATGCCCGGCGCCGCCGGCTGGCAGCTCAGCAATGCCCAGATATTTAGCTTTGCCGCTCATAAGGTGAGCCTCGACCTCTTCCACGAGGCCGGTATGCCCGCCCTGCGCGCCCGCAGCCGGCGCCTTACGGGTTACCTGCTTTTCCTGCTGCGCGACTGGATGCAAGCCACCCCCGGCCTGCGGCTCCTCACCCCCGACGAC
>CAYOTJ010000746.1:0-1869 GCA_964406855.1 uncultured Saprospiraceae bacterium | reverse complement strand
CTATGCGCGCGACAAGGGCTATGACCTTATCTTTTTTGGGAAGGAAACCATCGACTACAATGGATCGGAGGTGGGCGCGATGGCGGCCGAATACCTCGATCTGCCTTATGTTTCTTATGCCAGCCAGCTTGACGTAGCCGGCGGCGTGGCTACGGTGGCTCGCGACATTGAAGGCGGCGTGGAGGTGGTAGAGGTAGATCTGCCGCTGGTGCTCAGTGCCGCCAAAGGGCTGGCGGAGCAGCGCATTCCGAACATGCGAGGCATTATGATGGCCAAATCAAAGCCGCTGACGGTAGTAGCGCCCAGCGCTGCCCCCAACCATGTAGGCACGGTGGGTTACACCCTGCCCCAGGCGAAGTCGTCGGTAAAGCTGCTTGCCCCTGAAGACATGGACGAGTTGGTGCGTTTGTTGCACGAAGAAGCCAAGGTTATTTAATTCATCCCCTGCCAAACTGAATCTGATCATGGTACTCATATTTGCAGAAACCGTCAACGGTCAATTTAAAAAAACGGCATTTGAAGCCGTTACTTACGGCGCCAAAACGGCAGCCTTGATGGGCGTCGATTGCGCGGCGCTGGTATTGGGGCCTGCCAATGACGCCGGGGCGCTGGGGCGCTACGGGGCCAAGCGCGTTTATCAGGTATCCGATGGCGCTTTAGCCAATTTCGACGCTCAGACCTATGCTGCGGTCATTACCGACGCCGTTCGGCAGTTGGGGGCCAGGGTAGTTATCCTCTCCCATTCCGCTACGGGCAAATCGCTGTTGGGCCGCTTAGCCGCCCGTCTTGACGCGGGGTCGGCGCCTGGTGTAAATGCGCTACCGGATGTTGGAGGCGGTTTCCGGGTAAAGAAGCCCGTATTCAGTGGCAAAGCAATTGCGGAGTTGGAAATAACTTCCGACATAAAACTGGTATCGCTGATGGGCAATGCCCTGCCCCCTGAAGCCGGCGGCAGCGAGGCCTCCGTAGAAGCGCTGCAAGCAAACGTGCCCGCCAGCCGCGTGCGCGTGAAAGAAGTGAAGCTCGTAGAGGGCATTGTGCCTTTGCCCGAAGCCGAATTAGTGGTCTCTGCCGGCCGCGGCATGAAGGGGCCCGAAAACTGGGGGATGGTAGAAGAATTGGCTGAAGTGCTGGGCGCCACCACGGCTTGCTCACGCCCTGTAGCGGACGCCCATTGGCGCCCTCACCACGAGCACGTGGGTCAGACGGGCATTGCCATCCGCCCCAATCTGTACATTGCCATAGGCATCTCCGGCGCCATACAGCACTTAGCCGGGGTAAACAGTTCCAAGACCATTGTAGTCATCAACAAAGACCCCGAAGCGCCTTTCTTTAAGGCTGCCGATTATGGCGTAGTGGGCGATTTGTTTGAGGTAGTGCCTCGCTTAACGGAAGCGTTTAAGCGCTACAAAGCGGGTCAATAATAAAAGATTGCGAAAAAAAGTTGGAATAGCGGCGCATTTCGGGTAATCTTCTTACCTTTGCGCCGCTATAACTGATTTCCGTAATCACTAATGGCTTAATAAACAATGGCAGAATATTTAACGAAGGAAAAGAAAGCGGAAATTTTCCGCGAATTCGGTGGTTCTGAGACGAACACCGGCTCTACTGAGGCGCAAATTGCGCTCTTCACTTATCGCATACAGGAGATGAGTAATCACCTCAAGCAATACCGCAAGGATCACTCCTGCCGTAAAGCGCTCCTTACGCTGGTAGGTCGACGCAAGCAATTGTTGCAATACCTCGCACATAAAGATATCCAGCGCTACCGCGAGTTGATCGAGCGGTTGGGTATCCGTAAGTAAGCGGAAGCAAAAGAAAGCGTCGTTCGCCCTGCGAATGACGCTTTCTTGCTCATAAGCAGAGCAC
>CAYOTJ010000745.1:0-1884 GCA_964406855.1 uncultured Saprospiraceae bacterium | reverse complement strand
GCATTGGGGTAGGTAATGCGCGACACATAGGCAGGCGCAGCCGAGGCTTTGCCGCTACCCGGGGCCGCGCTATCTTCTAACGGCTCGGTATAAGTAGCCGACCAGTTGAGCCAGCGGCCTTGATCGTCCTGGCCTCGGCCCGACCAGTTTTTGTCCTGGATGAGGCCCGACAGCCGCACCAGCCCTTTGGCGCCCGCAGGCGTAAAGTTGAGGGTGAGCAGGCCGTTGGCGTAAGTGTAGTTCACTTTTACTTTGACGGTGTCGCCGGCGCGCAGGAGGTTCATATCGGGCTTAGCGGCATCGCCGCTGACCACGAGGCGGTAGGCCATATCGCCTAAAGAGAAGACGTATTGGCCCAGCCAGTCGGGCTGGTCTATCTTTTTGATGACAAAGGGCTTGCCCTGCACCCAGTTTTCGTGGATGACGGTTTCCTTGGCGAAGATGGGGCCGCTGGCCACGATGAAGTTGGCTAACTTGCCCTTTTCCAAGCTGCCGAGCCGGTCGGCGGCTCCTATGAGCTGAGCGGGGGTTTCGGTGAGGGCGCGCAGGGCCTGTTCTTCGGTGAGGCCGTGTTCCATAGCCTTGCGGAGGGCAGGCAGAAAGTCGGCGGGCTTGTCGAGGCCGTTGACCGTAAGCGCAAAGGTGATACCGGCGGCGGCTACGCGGGCGGCATTGGCCGGGGCCATCTCCCAGTGGCGCAGTTGATCGAGGGTGATGAGCATGGCGTCGTGGGGGTCTTTGACCTCATACGGCGCCGGAAACTTGAGGGGCAGCACTAAGGGGGCGTTGGTTTGGCGGAGGGCGTCGAGGCGCTGGTATTCATCCCCGCCGCCCTTGATGATGTAGCGCACCCCAAATTCGGCGCCCAACTGATGCACGCGCAGGGCGTCCTGCCAGTTGTCGACGGCAAAGAGCTGAGGCAGGCGCCGGGCTTCATTCCAGGCGGCCAGCGAGAGGTTGACCTCTTCTTTTTGGGCGGCGTACCAGCGGCCATCGATATACGTCTGGCGCAACAGAGCCATGACGCCCATGAGGGAGCTGGGGTAGTCCTGAGAGGAGCTGCCTTTGCGCAACGACAGGCAGTGGGCGGCCTGGGTGGCGAGTATGGTTTCGTGGGGGCGCTCGTCGGAGAGGGTCACGAGGGCTGCCGAGCCGCGGCTGATGCCGTCCATGCTGTGGGTGAGCACAGCGCCAAAGCCTTGCTCGCGCAGGGGCTTGGCGGCCTTTTCATCGCCCCGAAAGAGCTCGTGGGCCCGTACCTCGGGGCGGAGGGCTTCATTCCAGGCATAGGCGCCCGGCTTATCGGTGAGGGGTTGCTCGCCCCGCTGCCGGCGGCTGCCGGCGGCGGCAGGAGGCTCTTCGGGCAGGCCATAGCCGGAGTAGATGTCGATGAAAGACGGGTAGATGTGCTTGCCGGCCACATCGATGACAATAGCGCCTTTGGGGGGCTCAATGCCGGCGCCGACGGCCGTGATGACGCCGTTTTTGATAACCAAGGTGGCGTCTTTGAGCACAGTACCCGCCCGGAGCGTCAGGGTGGCGTTGGTGAAGGCATACCAGCCTTCCCGATGGTCGTAGACCCCATTGTAGGGGAAGGTTTCCTGGGCGGTCGACACCGAGAGGGTCAGCAGCCAGCAGACAATAATGAGTCCGATTTTTTTCATAATTACACGTTGATGAAGGTTCTGGTCGCGCCGGTAGCAGCCTTCGCGCCGGTTGATTGTAAAGTGGGCTCCATTTCCAAATTTTTGGGAATGGGGCAGCTAAATTAACCAAATAATGATAGTACGGGGCATTTTTTTCACCGACTGCAAACTGCTGCTTTGGGTCTGGACCAGGGGGTGCAGTTTACCCGGAAGAGCGCAGCGAAGACGTGGCGGTATG
>CAYOTJ010000744.1:0-1886 GCA_964406855.1 uncultured Saprospiraceae bacterium | reverse complement strand
CAAGACCACCGAATACGGTTTGCGCCGTACAGCCTCGGTGAGCTGGCCGCCTTCATCATAGCCGACATACCCGGGAGGAGCCCCCACAAGCCTGCTCACAGCATGGCGTTCCTGGTATTCGCTCATGTCGATGCGGGTCATGAGGTTTTCATCGTCGAAGAGGTACTCTGCCAGGGCTTTGGCCAGCTCGGTTTTACCCACGCCGGTAGTGCCCAGAAAGAGGAAGCTGCCTATGGGCCGGTTGGGGTTCACGAGGCCGGTGCGGCTGAGGCGAATGGCGTCGGCTACGGCTTCAACGGCTTCTTCCTGGCCGATGACGCGGCGGTGCAGGTCGTCTTCGAGGTGAAGCAGTTTTTCGCGCTCGCTCTGGAGCATGCGCGTGACGGGGATGCCCGTCCAGCGGCTCACAATTTCGGCTATGTCTTCGGCGTCAACTTCCTCTTTGACGAGGAGTTTGTTGCCGGTTTGCATGTTTTTGAGGCGATCGGTATAGCTTTCAAGCGTCTGTTGTTGCTGAGGTATCAGGCCATAGCGAATTTCGGCCACCTGAGTGTAGTTGCCTTCGCGCTCTAAGCGATTGGCTTCTGTTTTCAGTTGCTCGATTTTTTCTTTGGCAGCCTGTATGCCCAGCACTACTTCGCGTTCACTCTCCCAACGGGCCCGCAGGGCGTTGCGCTTTTCCTCCATATTGGCCAATTCCTGACCAATGCGGCCGATTTTGAGGTCGTCGTTTTCTCGGCGCACGGCTTCGCGTTCGATCTCGAGCTGCCGGATTTTGCGCTCCACCTCGTCAAGTTCTTCGGGCATAGAGTTCATCTCCAGACGGAGGCGGGCGGCCGCTTCGTCTACAAGGTCGATGGCTTTATCCGGAAGGAAGCGGTCGGTGATGTAGCGGCTGGATAACTGAACCGCAGCAACGATGGCTTCGTCCTTGATGTTGATCTTGTGGTGGGTTTCATAGCGCTCTTTGAGGCCTCGGAGTATGGAAATGGCGTCTTCCTCCCCAGGCTCATCCACCACAACGGTCTGGAAGCGGCGTTCGAGGGCTTTATCGCTTTCAAAGTACTTTTGGTACTCGCTGAGGGTGGTAGCGCCGATGGCGCGCAACTCGCCCCGAGCTAATGCGGGCTTGAGGATGTTGGCGGCGTCCATAGCGCCCTGGCCTTTACCCGCCCCAATTAGGGTGTGTATCTCATCAATGAATAGGAATATCTGACCTTCGGCTTTGGTCACCTCGTTGATGACGCTTTTGAGTCGCTCTTCAAACTCGCCCTGGTATTTAGCGCCGGCAATGAGAGCGCCCATATCAAGGGCATAAATTTCTTTATCGCGCAGGTCTTCGGGCACATCGCCGTCTACAATGCGATGAGCCAACCCCTCTACAATGGCCGTTTTACCCACGCCGGGTTCGCCTATGAGCACGGGGTTGTTTTTGGTACGACGAGCCAGGATGTGAAGCACGCGCCGGATTTCCTCCTCCCTGCCGATGACGGGATCAAGCTTCCCCGAACGGGCCCGCTCGTTGAGGTGAACAGCGTATTTTTTCAACGCATTGTAGGAATCCTCTGCGCTTTGGGTGGTCACTTTGCGCCCTCTGCGCAGCTCTGCAATGGCTGATTTAAGCCCTTTCTCCGACAGACCGCTGTCTTTAAGCATCTGACCCACAGGGTCTTTTACGCCTATGGCTGCCAATAAAAGATGCTCAAGAGCCACGTACTCATCTCCAAATTCTTTGAGATATGTAGCTGCGCGCTGAGCAATTTCAGCAGCCGGACGCGACAGGTATTGTCCGTTTCCACCCGTGGCTTTGGGGTAAGAGGCCACAATACTGTCGGTAGCTTTGCGTATGGCATCGAGGTTTACGCCTAATTTTTTAACTACATAAG
>CAYOTJ010000743.1:0-1896 GCA_964406855.1 uncultured Saprospiraceae bacterium | reverse complement strand
ACATTAGCCAGGTCGATAATATTAATGGCGCCGTTTTTTTCCGCCTGCTGAGGCGCCAGCGGATCGGTGATCTCGCGGGTGCGCACCCGCAGCGTAGGCGCCGGCCAAAATATGCCCTGCCCCGGCGAGTAGCCCTGCGACAGCAACTCTGTCATGCCGTATTCCGAATGTATGGCTTCCACGCCAAAAGCGGCGCACAGGGTTTCGTGCAGCTCGGCCCGGGTGAGCTCCCGACGCCGGCCTTTCATTCCGCCGGTTTCCATCACCACCACGCCCCTTAGATCCGGGGCATATTGTTCGGCCAGGTCCAGCAGGGCAAAGCTTACGCCCAACAACAACACCCGCCGGCCGGCATCCTGCTTGCGCCGCACCACATCCAGCAGCCCCTCCATATCGTTGAGAAAAAAGCCGCTATCGGCATCCCCCGACTGCTCAATGAAATCCTGAGCCATAAACACCAACGAAGAGCCGCTGCGCTCCAAATAAGCCGGCAACAGGGCCAGCACGCAGTAGTCGGTCAAGGGGCCGTACTGCGCCTCGAAAGCCCGCCGCGCATTGCGCCGGTAGAAGGCGCCGTCTCGCAGCAGATGCCTGCCGGCGTCTGCCCCCGTAGTGCCGCTACTGGTAAATACCCGCTCAGGCGACCAGCCTCCTGTTTGTATCTCGTATTTTTTAAACAGCCCGATGGGCAAAAATGGAATGGTTTCGAGCCGGTCTACTGAGGCCGGTTGCACGCCCAGCAACGATAAATACCGAGCATACAAAACATTAGCCGTCGCCTGATAGGCAAATACCTCCAGCGCCAGCGCTTCAAAATTGTCAGCGTCTGCCTGTTCAATGCGCGACAAGAGTGTTAATCTGTGGGATTTTTGATCCATCTGCAATTGCAAACGTTATTACAATGTGCTAAGTTGCGCATTATTTCCGACAGAGAAAGCATAGACCATGAAAACTACTTCGTTGCCGCTCATTTTCGGGACGCTCCTTCTGCTCATTGCGGCCTTGGGCGGCAGTTGTATCAAGCCGCCGGAGTTCCCCATCGAGCCCGTTATCAGCTATGAAGGCGTCGACAACAACCAGGTCTATCAGGGCAGCGCTACAGCCCCCAACGACACCCTCTCGATCCACTTTACCTTCACCGATGGCGACGGCGATCTGAGTTTCCCCAGCGACAGCATAGACGTCTTCCTCACCGACAGTCGCGTGCCCCAGTTCCCGATCACCTACCGCCTCCCCAACATCACCGGCGAGGGCGCCGCCAATGGCATCGAAGGCGATATCTGGATCAATATCCCCAACAAACCCTTCAACATCTGCTGCTACCTCGGCGGCCAGGCCTGCGCCAGCAGTACCACTCAGCCCGCCGATACCTTCTCCTTTGCCATACAGATCCGCGACCGCGCCGGCCACTACAGCAATACCATCCGCACCGAAACCATAACCGTACTTTGCCAATAACCCGAAGACAAAAGCTCAGGTAAGTGTTTCCCATTTATTTTGGGCCCCGCCGCATGTCGCTTCACACACCGTATCGCCACGGGCGGCGCCGCCGCGTCCGCCGTCGCTTCGCTAGTCGGCTAAATCTTCGCTACGCTCTTCCGGGTAAACGTGTTCCGCCCGCGTCCTCGCTCTGCTCGGCCGGGTAAATATTATGGGCTGGCTTTAGGTTTATCTCCAACTTTGCCTCAAACCCGGCCAGCCCATACCGCCACGTCTTCGCTGCGCTCTTCCGGGTAAACTGCACCCCCTGGTCCGGTAAATAAGGGAGCTATAAAACATTTTGACAAAACAATTGATTATAAGTTCAAAAAACATTATCAAAAACAATCTTTATTGACAAGGCGCCTTATTCAGGTTTGCAATTGATGGAATTTTGAACGGGCTCTGCCGCCACGA
>CAYOTJ010000742.1:0-1896 GCA_964406855.1 uncultured Saprospiraceae bacterium | reverse complement strand
AAAAAGGGCACTAATTTTCCCACTCGCGGCAGTTATGTACGGTTTCCATTACTTAATGATCAGGGCCGCTTTGACCGGAGCTGTACAAACCCTCAAACCAGCCCGTTAGCCGATGAGCATCCATTGCTGCTCCGGCCCGACACGGCAGGTTTTCGCCCTCAAGACCACCTGCGTTTTGAACCCGACGGCTCTGTTCTAGGACTAAGCCCTGAAGGCATAGAGACCATCAAAACCATAGGTTTACTCCGGGGGCTTTTAGTGACAGCCCGCAAAAAAATCATAGATAATGAATACCACAGCCTTCGGGTATTTATCGCAGCCTTTGAGCAAAATATCATTGGCGAAGATGGATTACGCTTTTTTTTGAGACAATGGCGCGAACGGCTATTCTCCGACGCCGATGACTCATCCGATAGCGAGTTCATCCAGCTTCGCCGACAAGCGCTGATAAGGTTTGAAGCCTTCTATTTAGCCGCGCTACCACAGCAGATACACTCCATCATTCGAGATCTTTTTATTCGAGATCAAATCTTTAAAAGACCGCTTTGGTGGCTCCAGCAAAGGCCGCTTCGTTAGCCTTAAAGTAATACGCCAACGCCGGCAGGATGGATTCTGGCAGGTAGACCTGAGCGCGCGCCAACAATGGCTGGCCGGGCGGGTACAGCTCTCCGCCGGGGTGCGCAACCTGCTCAATGTGCAACAGGTGGCGGTGTCGGGCGGCGAAGGTAGCGCGCATAGCGGAGGCAGCGGCAGCGCCGTGGTGGGCTTAGGTCGGAGCTTTTGGCTGAGTTTGCGATTGGCGCCCTGGGATAAACAAGGTCGATGAACAGGGCTGCGCCCATATCCGTATTTGCACGGGCTTGTTTATGGTTTTCCAAGCCAAGATTCATAAATCCTGGCTTGGAGAACCCTATCTTTGCCTTTCACCATTGTTTATGCCCATGCCCACCCTGCTGGAAAAATGGCGGCTCATATTAGGCGGCCCGGCCGACCCCGGGCAGGAGGCGCCGTTGGAGGGCGATTTCGCCGGTATAGACCGCACCTTAGAAGCCCTGTACGATAGCGACCCCAGCCGTAGAGGCGGCTTAGGAGCCTCGTCGCCCAGCGTCAATCGATGGCTCGGCGACATAAGGCGATACTTCCCTACCCCCGTGGTGCAAATGCTGCAACGCGACGCCTTAGAGCGCCTCAACCTGCAACGCATGTTGCTGGAACCCGAACTGCTCGAAACCGTCGTACCCGATGTGCACTTAGTGGGCGCCCTGCTGAGCCTCAACAAGGTGCTGCCCACGCAAAGCCGTGAAACGGCCCGTATGGTAGTGGCCAAGCTTGTAAAAGAAGTGGAAAAACGCCTTAAACTTCCCTTGCAGCAAGCCGTAGCCGGCAGCCTCCGCCGCGTAGCCCGCACCCGACGCCCCCGCCCGGGCGATATCGACTGGCGGGCCACCATCCGCAAGAACCTGCGCCACTACCAACCCGAATACCAAACCATCATTCCGGCCGACCTCATCGGCTTTCGACGCGACCAGCGCCGGCTGCGCCACGTCATACTCCTGCTGGATCAGAGCGGCTCTATGGCTTCTTCGGTGGTATATGCCGGTATCTTGGGCTGTATCTTAGCCTCCATCAATAGCCTGCGCACCCATGTGGTAGCCTTTGATACGGAGGTGGCCGACCTCAGCGCCCACCTCTCCGACCCCGTCGATCTGCTTTTTGCCACCCAACTGGGGGGAGGTACGCATATTGCAAAGGCGCTGGCTTATGCCGAAGGCCTCGTGACAGCCCCGCGAGAAACCATCCTCATCCTCATCAGCGATCTTTTTGAAGGAGCGCCGCGCTCGGATATGATGCAGCGCGCCGCACAGCTCCATGCCGGGGGCGTAAAGTGTATTGTGC
>CAYOTJ010000741.1:0-1910 GCA_964406855.1 uncultured Saprospiraceae bacterium | reverse complement strand
ACCAATAGCCCGTTACCCCAGGAAATTACCGGTAATCGCATTCTTTGGGTTGATTTGTTTTTGGGGCCACGCCCGCTACGCGTTCGGGTAAACCCCCAGCCGCATAACATTCACTTCTGAACAGCAGCCTGCGCGGCGCCGGGTGTTCCGCTCTTATGGGCCGGCATAGCGGTTATGCCCAAACCTAAGCGCAAACTTTCTGCCGGCCCATACCGCTTCACCCCCTGGGCCGGCCAAATACGGCGCGTACAGTTGGGTATAACAACTGGTCAAGGTGTAAATATGGCCTGCGTGAGCTGCCTGGAAGGGGCCGACGATAGGAGGCAGTGCTTTGCACCGAGCGATCAGCGAGCCTGGAAGGGAGCGACCCCGCCTGCAGCGCCGACCCCAAAGGAGGCGCTGCGGGCGGGGGCACGCCCAAATAACCGTCAATAGCGGCTACCGGAGCAGGGTGACGTATCCTTTAAAAGAGTAGGGCTCGCCTCTGGGGCCGGCAAAACTGACCCAGACGAGATAGACTCCGGGCGGGCTTTCGGCTCCTGAATTGTTTTTGCGGCCATTCCAACTGTCGTTGGGGTTGTTGGTTTCAAAAACGAGTTCGCCCCAGCGGTTCCAGATGGTGAACTGGAAATTGCGGGCGCCTTCGAGGTAGCCTTTGCCAAAAAAAACATCGTTGACGGAATCTCCGTTGGGGGTGAAGGCATTGGGCAGGTGATAGCGCACCTCGGGGAAGACGTCGATGTAGGCGATGGCGGTATCGCGGCAGCCGCTGGGGTGGGTCACGATTTGCTGAACGAGGTACACGCCCGTGTCGCGGAAGGTATAGACCGGGCTTGGCAGGGTGCTATTGGCACCGGTACCGAAATCCCAGAGCCAGCGGGTGGCGCCTGAAGACTCATCGGTGAAGTAGACCTCAGGCTGGAGATTGCTGGGCTCGTCGGGGGTATAGCTAAAGCCTGCCGTTGGCGAAGGCAGTATGGTGATGAGGCTGTTGAAGGTGGTATCTACCCGGCAACCTATGGGCGAGGTAATGTCGATGCTGACGGTGAATATACCGGTTTGTTCGTAGGTATGCGTAGGGCTGATGTCGGTGCTAAAGCTGCCGTCGCCAAAATTCCAACTGATGTCGTAGGTCTCGTCTATGGGAAAAGAGAGGTTGTCGAAGAAGATTTCGGCGGGCACGCACTCCAGTGCAGCGCTGGGCGATATCACAATGATGGCCGGCGCAGGGAAGTACGGGATGGTGCGAATGCGGGAGTCGGTGCAGCCGTTGGTGTCTCGCACGGTGAGTTCTACGGGCAGGTTGCCAGGCTGGGTGTAGATGTGTTGGGGGTTCTGGCGCGTGGCCGACTGGCCGTCGCCAAAGTTCCAGTTCCAGTTGGTGAGGCAGCAGGCGCCGGTTTGCGACAGGTCGGTGAAGGTGACGGGGCCGGCGCGGCAGGTGTCGTATTCAAAGGAAAAGTCGGCGGTAACGGGCGGGAAGATGTTGACCAATATCTGGGCGGTATCGCCGCAGTTGGTATTTTCATTGAGTACGAGCCGGCCCTGGTACTGGCCGGGGCCGGGAAAATCGACTGCGGGCTCCCACTGGTTGAAGCGCTGGAGGTTGCCGCCGCCCAGGTCGAACTCCCAGAAAAAGTTGCTGATGAACTGGCGCTGGAAGCTCTGATTGCCAAAAACTACCGAAGAGTCGCCGCAGGAGTTGACTACAAATTGCTGCCCGTTGATGATGGACGTCTCTTCGATGTCGGCCACTACGGTGGGGTCGCAGTTGGCTACATTGAACTGAAAATCGCGAAATACGCGACTGAGCAGCAGCCCGTTGCGGTATTCCGACACGCATACGCCCACTACAAACTGCCCCTGTAAGTTGGGGGTGCCGGTGATGAGGCCGGTGAGCGGGTCGATGC
>CAYOTJ010000740.1:1136-1915 GCA_964406855.1 uncultured Saprospiraceae bacterium | reverse complement strand
TTGCCGGGCAGGGCAAGTACCAGTCGGCCCACAGCTTTTTTTATACCCACCGCTCGTTGTACGTGCTCGTAGACGACACCCGCACCCTCAACGAAAATGAGGCCTACCGCGCCCTCTACAGCAATTGGCTGCAAACCGCCGAGCTGTTTGGGGGCCAGAGCCCTGTGCTGGTGTTGCACAACGAAAAAGAAGGCTGCGCCCGCATCGGTTTAGCCTCGGCAGCTTTCAGGAGCGCTTCGGCTTTGTGCATGGCGAGCTGTTTCGCATCAACCTCGGCGGCGGCGATACGGCCAAAATTGAAGACCTACGCCGCCAGATCGAGCGCCAGGCCTTGGCCCTGCCCCACATCGGCGATACCGTGCCCAAAACCTGGGTAAAAGTGCGCGAAGCCATAGAAGTGGAGCGCGGCAAGCACCCCTACATCTCCGCCGAGCGCTACGCGGCCCTCTGCGAGGAGGCTGGCATCATCGACCCGCTGCGGCAGTCCGACCTGAGTCGCTATTTCCACGACCTCGGGGTGTTCCTGCACTTCCAGGACAACCCCCTGCTCCGGCGCGATGTGTTTTTGCAAAACCAGTGGGTCACCGACGCGGTTTACAAAATCCTCGACGACGCCCAAATTGCGGGGCCACAGCGGGGCCGCTTCGATAAAACCGACTTAGCCCGCCTCTGGAGCGAAGGCGCCTACCGGCAGCGCCGCGACGAGCTGCTGGCCCTCATGCTCCAGTTTGAGCTCTGCTACCCCGTGCAGGATACCGATACCTACATCTGCCCCCAGC
>CAYOTJ010000740.1:0-1126 GCA_964406855.1 uncultured Saprospiraceae bacterium | reverse complement strand
CTGCTGCCCGGCGATGCGCCCAAATATGAGCTCGGTGAGGGCGTTCCGCTGCAACTGAAGTACGAATACGGCTTCATGCCCAAGGGCCTGCTTTACCGCCTCATGGTGCGGCTGCACCGCCACATCGCACAGGGCCAAACGGCCGTCTGGAACAGCGGCGCGGTATTGGAGCGCCAGGGTGCCCGGGCCGACCTCATTGAGTCGCTCGACCGCCGCACTATTTCCGTAAGGGCCGCGGGGCTGCGCGCCAAAGAGCTCGTCACCATCATCAACGAGGAAGTGGAGCGGCTGCACGCCCCCTTCGGCAATCGGCTGCGGGTAGACGTAAAAATCCCCTGCAATTGTCGGCTCTGCAAAACGAGCGATAAGCCCCACTTCTACGACAAAACCGACCTCGACACCCGCATCGCCAAGGGCAAGGCCACCGTAGAATGCAGCGTGAGCTACGACGACGTACCCGTGAGGGGCCTCTTAGACGGGGTCTTCGACAAAGCCGCCCTGCGCCAAGCCAACGACCCCCTCCGCCTCTTCATCTCCTACTCCAAACACGACGCCGCCCACAAAGACACCCTCCTCAAGCACCTGGCCGGCCTGCGCAACCAGGTCGTAACCTGGCACGACCGCGACATCCAGCCCGGCGAAGACTGGGACGCCAGCATCAAAGCTGCCCTGCACCAGGCCGATGTGGTGCTGTACTTAGTGACCCACAACAGCATCGCCGCCGACTACATCCAGCAGGTGGAGCTGCCCTTGGTAGAGGAGCGCTGCATGGCGGGGGAGTGCATATTGGTACCCATCATCGTCGATTATTGCCTGTGGGAGCCCTTGGATTTTGCCCAATACAACGCCCTGCCCGACAAGGGCGTGCCCATAACCGACCGCCAGTGGAAAAATGAAAACGAGGCCTGGCTAAAGGTCGCCCAAGGCATAAAGCGCATTTTATAGTTCTCCAAGCCAGGGCAAGATGAGGTTGAGGCTTTGGGCGTGCCCCCCGGCCCCTCTCGGCGCTATGCCCTGGCGAGGGGCCTCTACTCAGGGGCCGGCGGTCGCCACGTCCTCGCTATGCTCGGCCGGGTAAACGTGTTCCGCCCCGCCCTCGCTACACTCGGTCGGGTAAATATTATGC
>CAYOTJ010000739.1:426-1919 GCA_964406855.1 uncultured Saprospiraceae bacterium | reverse complement strand
CAGACGGAAAAAGAGCAAGTCAAGATTCACAAATCTTGGCTTGGAGAACTATATAGCGCTCCAGGCCAACATTTATAGCGCTCCAGGCCAACATTTATAAATCTTATCCCGGAGAACCATAACTTTGCACATTACATCATTGCAAGCTACCAATATGGATCGCTACCTGCTCGCCCTCGACCAGGGCACCACCAGCTCCAGGGCCATTGTTTTTGACCGCCAGGGGCATGTCTGTGCGCTGGCACAGGAGGAGTTTACGCAGTACTACCCGCAGCCGGGCTGGGTGGAGCACGACCCTCAGGAGCTGTGGGCATCCCAACTGGCTACCGCCCGCAAGGCCATTGCGCTGGCCGGCATTGCGCCGGGGCAGATAGCGGCCATAGGCATAACCAATCAGCGCGAGACAACCCTGCTATGGGATCGGCGCAGCGGCGAACCCCTGGGGCGAGCCATTGTATGGCAAGACCGGCGCACGGCGGCCATCTGCGACCAATTGAAAGCCGACGGCTGGACCGACCATGTACGCGAACATACGGGGCTGGTGATCGACGCCTATTTTTCGGGCCCCAAAGTGCGATGGCTGTTAGACGCCAACCCGGGCGCCCAGGCTAAGGCAGAGGCCGGCGAGCTGTGCTTCGGCACCGTAGACACCTGGCTGATTTACCGGCTCACCGGCGGGCGTATGCACGCTACCGACTACAGCAACGCTTCGCGAACCATGTTGTACAACATTGCGCGGCTGGAATGGGACGAACCCCTGCTGGAGGCCTTGCGCATACCCCGGGCGTTGCTGCCCGATGTGCTGCCTTCAAATGGCTATTTCGGAGAAACCGACCACGATCTGCTGGGCGCCAGTATTCCCATTACCGGCGTGGCCGGCGACCAGCAGGCGGCGCTGTTCGGACAGGCTTGCTATACGCCGGGTATGGCCAAAAACACCTATGGCACAGGCTGTTTTATGCTCATGAATACGGGCGAGCAGCGGGTGATGTCTAAATCGGGATTGGTAACCACCATCGCCTGGGGGTTGGATGGAACGGTACATTACGCCTTAGAGGGCAGCGTATTCATCGCGGGGGCCGCCATACAGTGGCTGCGCGACGGACTGCGCATCATTGACGAATCGCCCGACTCCGAGTTTTTTGCCATGAAGGTGCCCGATACCGGCGGGGTGTATGTGGTGCCTGCCTTTGCGGGCTTAGGCGCGCCCTACTGGGATATGTACGCCCGGGGCGCCATCTTTGGCATTACCCGGGGTGTAAACAAATCACATCTGATACGGGCTACCCTCGAATCGCTGGCCTATCAAACCCGCGATGTGCTCGACGCCATGGAAAAAGACGCGGGCCACCCCTTGCGCAGCCTGCGCGTAGACGGGGGCGCCAGCGCCAACAACCTGCTCATGCAGTTTCAGGCCGATATCCTCAACACCGGGGTAGAGCGCCCCAGGGTAATTGAAACGACGGCCTTAGGCGCCGCTTATTTAGCCGGGC
>CAYOTJ010000739.1:0-416 GCA_964406855.1 uncultured Saprospiraceae bacterium | reverse complement strand
CGACGAGCTGAGCGCCAAGTGGCAACGCGATGCCGTATTTGAGCCGCAGATGCCCGAAGAGAAAAGAAGTAAGTTGTATGCCGGTTGGCAAAAGGCCGTGAAGCGATCGATGGAATGGGCGGATGAAGACTAATAACAACAAGCAGCAGGCTCCGGCTCGGGGATGAGATGCCGACCAATAAACTGGAGAAAAGCTTTCTTGACCGTCTCACGGGTTTGGCGCAAGCCCTCATAGCCGCCGCCAAAATGATCGGGGCCGGGCAGGTAAAAGCGCAGATGTTCCTCGAATGACAAATCGGCATTCAGGGGTATCTCTTCATCGCTGCCGTCCTCTACCAACGTAACTAAATAATGGTAATGCAGGTTGGGCAGCTCATCGACAGGCTTTGATGTATGGCTGGAAATATCAATGTTGT
>CAYOTJ010000738.1:0-1920 GCA_964406855.1 uncultured Saprospiraceae bacterium | reverse complement strand
TAAATGGATTGGTCGCTACAGCCAGTATATGCCCAAGCGGGAGGATGTGTTTCTGCGCAACTTAGCGGCAGGGCAGTCGTTCTACGTTGGCTGCTGGATACAGGAAAGCACCACCATCCGGACGGCAGATTAGGGGCAAATGTGCTATCTTTACCGGCTCAAAATGGCTGGTATATGCACACTCGACTAAGTGTTAACATCAATAAGATAGCGCTGATTCGCAATTCCAGAGGCGGCAACCTGCCCAATTTGGTGCAGGTTGCCTTAGATTGTGAATCCTTTGGCGCCGAGGGCATCACCGTACACCCACGCCCCGACGAGCGCCACATCCGCTACGACGATGTGCCTGCCCTGCGGCCGGTACTTACTACGGAGTTTAACATAGAGGGCAACCCTACGCCCGACTTCATGGACTTGGTGCTGGCTCACCGCCCGGCCCAGTGTACCTTAGTGCCCGACTCGCCGGCTCAGCTCACCTCCGATAGCGGCTGGGATACCTTAGCCAACGCTGCCTTCCTCACCGACATCACGGCCCGGTTGCACGAGGCAGGCATCCGGGTTTCCATCTTTGTCGATCCCACAGAGCGCTTTGTTGAAGGCGCCAAAGCGGTGGGCGCCGACCGGATAGAGTTTTACACGGGCCATTATGCTCAGTCTTTTGCCGATGATCGGCGCAAAGCCGCGGCGCCTCACGTTCGCTGTGCGCGCTTAGCCGCCGATATTGGCATAGGCGTCAATGCCGGCCACGACCTCAACCTCGACAACCTGCGCTACTACGCCGGCGAAGTGGAGGGTTTGCTGGAAGTATCCATAGGACATGCGCTGGTATCGGATGCCTTGTATTATGGACTGAAGAATACCATTCAGATGTACTTGCGGCAGTTGGCCTGAGGCCTGTAGGCAGAACCGTAGCGCGTAGGGGCAAAACCATAGAATGCCCCCCTCATCAGGTCCAATTGATGGTAATCGTATACCCCCCGCCCGCAGCCGGTTTCCCTTCTGTTTTTTCCGGCGCGGCAGGCGTTATGGTATAGCTGATGCCCGCAGGTTCGGGGGGCTGAAGCATGGCCGGTTTCTCCTCGGGCGCCGGCCCGCGCAGAAAGTGGATGTTAATGACGTGATGAAAAAGTACCTTTAATTTCCGGTGAGGCGGCACATTAAAGCGCATCAGTAAGGCTACCCGCACAGCCTCCTCATCGCAACCAAAACCCAAACCCATAATCACCCGGGCTTCCGTCACTTTGCCCTTATGGTCAATGGCTATCCTCAGCCGTACCGTACCCCCTATACCCGCTCGCTGCGCTTCCTCCGGGTATTGCAAATGGGCGCTCACAAACGCCTTCATACCCTTTGCCCCACCCGGAAAACTGGGCTTATGGATAAAATCCTTGTCCTGACGCTCTTTTTTCATGCACACAAAGGTAGTGTGTTTTTCTTTTTGGCCGCGCCCGCTGCGCGTTTTTAACCGTACTCCGCAGGAGGCGGTCGGGTACCACCCCGCCGCAAGTCATGTTCTTTTTATCGCATTACGGGCGGCGCGGCGTCACTGCCTGGCGCTTAAAGTGGCTTATGGTTTTATCAACGCTACCCCCGTTACGCTGCTGCCCCCCGGACAAGGGATAGCAGGGAGCTCCTGCGACCGGATAGCCTGGCCGCCGCGCCGCCGAGGATGAATCTTTACTTTGCAGCCATCATTACGGGCGGCGCGGCGGTGGCCCATAAAAAACCAAATCTACCTGCCAAGTCAACCCATTCTCTCCTTTTCTGGTAGTTTTTGCGACGCAGGCGTTGGGCTGTCAGCAGAGCGGCCGGCACTACTACGCCCGACTTGCCTAAACTCGCGCAGCGCCACCCAGGCTACTATGCCGTACTCCAACGCTATGAGGGCGTAGTTTTCGCGAAAGGGCGCATAACTATAAT
>CAYOTJ010000737.1:0-1923 GCA_964406855.1 uncultured Saprospiraceae bacterium | reverse complement strand
CGCGAGTATGGCTTAAAAGATTAATAATCATACTTTTAATAAAATAAGATTGAGCTTATGAGGCGCGTCTCAAACCTGACTTTTGCATTATTTGGTATTTGGTGCAGGCTTATTTTAAAATAGCCTGACTATCGTTCTCCAGGCCAAGATTCATGAATCTTGGCCTGGAGAACGATAAAGCCTATCTTTGTGTCTTTAACCCCATTTTTTGCATGGCAAAACAATTGGTATGGTCGGCGCTGCTGCTGACCTTCGCGGCCGGCAGTATTTACGGCCAGGAAATCTACCTCAGCAGCCTCGACAACCGCCTGTATCGGTTCAATCTGGCGGGCTGCACCTATGAGCAGATCGGCAGCGTACCCGGCGGATCTACGGATATTGCTTTTCATCCCAACGGCAATCTTTATGCCGTCAGCACCACAGGTCGGCTTACGCTGGTGAACCCCGCTACGGGCGGGGGTACGCTGGTGCACGCCTTCGAGGCTTCGGCCAGCCAGTTGTATACTTCGCTGACGGCCAGCGCCGAGGGCATTTTTTATACCTGCGGCCTCGATGGCGACCTGTGGTCTTACAACTTGGCTACCGGCGTAGGCGCGTTTCTGGGCAACACGGGCTACCCGGCCGAGGGTGATCTCACTTTTTATGAGGGACAACTCTACATGGCCGCCTCGGGCGACAACATTGTGCGGGTAGACATCAATAACCCGGCCGCCAGCACGGTGGTGATCAATGGCGAAATTGCAGGCCGTATCTTTGGCATTGTATCCTATGCCGCCACCTGCGAGAGCATCACCACTTATGCCCTGACTTCCAACCCGGCCCGGCTCTTTGAGATCGACTTCGACGCTCAGACGCTAGCGCCCTACTGTTCGCTTCCGTTTACCGTGAGCGGGGGGGCCAGCACATACGAGTTCTTGGGCTCCAACCCCGTTTTGCTCGACGAGATCAGCGTTGCGGACTTCTCCTGTACAGCGGCTACGGGCAGCATTGGCGTGACGGCCTCCGGTGGCGTGGGCAGCCTGAGTTATTCGCTTGATGGGCAGCAATATCAGGCATCGCCCCAGTTTTTGGGGTTGCCTGTAGGCGTATATACCGTTTTTGTGCAAGACGAAGCCGGCTGCCGCGTGGAGCGAGAGATCGACCTGGGCTTAGCCCTGCCGCAGCCCGCAGGCGTAACCGTAACGCCGGCCAATTGCGGCCAGCCCAATGGCAGCATCAGCCTTTCGGCTTCGGGCGGCACGCCGCCTTACAGCCTTAGCATCGACGGGGGAACGCCCCAGAGCGGGCTCATGCTGAGCGGGCTGGCGCCGGGGTTTTACGCCCTTGTCCTCAGCGATGCCGCCGGCTGCCAGACGCCGCTGTCGGCTAATGTGGGAGGCATCAATGCGCCCTCTTTTGTATCCCTGCAAGCCCAACCTACGCGCTGCGGGCAGCCCAACGGCAGCATCAGCGCCTTGGGGCAGGGCGGCGTAGCGCCCCTGAGCTATGCCTTGGCCGGCGGACAGCCGCAGGCCGAGGGGAACTTCAGCGCCCTGCCGGCCGGCAGCTATCCGGTGCGCCTCATCGATGACGCCGGCTGCGAGATAAGCGCTAATGTAGAGATTGCCCCCAGCGACGGGGTGGCCCTGCGGGCCGTTGAAGCTACCGATACGCGCTGCGGGCAAAACAACGGCCAACTGCTGCTGACGGCAGAGGGCGGCGCTCCGCCGCTGCTGTATTCGGCAGAGGGCGTCAATTTTAGCCCCGAAGCGGGGTTTGACAATCTACCCGCCGGCAACTACCGCCCTGTGGCGCGCGATGCCAACGGCTGCGAGAGCAGTATGGAGGCGCTGATAGGCGCCTCTTCGGCGCCTCGCTTAGGGGAGGTACAACTGACGCCCAGCGACTGCGATGCGCCCACCGGCGCTATAGGCTTCATTGTAG
>CAYOTJ010000736.1:0-1926 GCA_964406855.1 uncultured Saprospiraceae bacterium | reverse complement strand
CATCTACGCCGGCCATCCGCGACTTGTCGGCGGCGTCGAACTTTTCCTGACTGCCGTAAAACCACCAGGAAGTATTAAAAAACAGCCGCTGCGGTTGCCAGGGAGCAACCTGTTGCTGCAACTGCTCCGGGAAGACGTCTTTGCGACCCGCCAGATCGAAGGCCGTAAACGACAGCATCCCCGAAGCGGTATGGTGGCCGTGGGTAGAGCCCGGCGAGCGGTGGTCAAAACGATTGATGACCACATCGGGCTGCCAGCTTCTGATGGCCCATACCACGTCCGACAACACGGCCACGCTATCCCAGGTAGCGAAGGCCTCGTTGGGATGCTTGGAAAATCCATAATCGTTGGCGCGGGTAAAAAGCTGGTTGCCACCGTCGGTACGGCGGGCCGCCAGCAGTTCCTGGGTACGAATGACGCCCAGCAACTCCCTTATCTCGGGGCCAATGAGGTTTTGACCGCCGTCGCCCCGGGTGAGCGAGAGGTAAGCGGTATGGGCTTTTACCTCATTGGCCAAATAGCTGATCAGCCGGGTGTTTTCATCGTCGGGGTGGGCGGCCACATAGAGGGCCGACCCCAGGAAATTGAGCTTCTCAATGGCCTGGTGCAGCTCGGCCGGAGTCCAGCGCCGGGGCGTTTGGCCCCAGGCGGCTACGAGGCCAATTACCAGTAAAGCCCATGTCAATACGCTTCGCAGACAGTGCATTGGTTGTGATTTATACCGTATAAGTAAAGGAATTGCCATTCAAACAACGTCCCCCCTAAGGAAATGGTTGTTTTGCATTCATCGGGGCGCGCAGGTCTCGCCGGCCCTAAAGCCCAGCAGCCGCGTAATGTGCAGCCCGTTGGCATCAGTAAAGCCCTCCAACTCGGCGTATACGGCGGCGCCAGAGGGCAGTTTCAGCGCCCGGTAAGCGCGCAGGGCCGCCTCGCTATGCGCCACATAGCCTTTGCCATCGGCGCAATCTTTAAACCGGGCTTGCCCTCCGTCGAGGGCATAGTCGCCGGCCAATCGCCGGATGTCGGCAGTACAATTGACATCGCGGTGCAAACTGTACACCGCATCTACCACTACTGTGGGCGTTTTGCCGCGGCCATCCATTTTGTCGCGGCTGCGAATGCCGCCTTTGGCCACCAACAGCGCCTGCCTGCCCGCATCGTCGCCCATAAGCGACAGGTAGGCTCGCTCCAATTCCACAAAACCGGCCTCCATCGCCACGGGGTAGCGCTTCTTGTCGGTGCAGGAGATAAAAACAGCCGCATCTGCCATATAGGCAAACATGCCCTGAAGGGCCGGCTCGGGCTCGGGCAGACGCCAGCTCGGAGCAGTTGCAGCAGTGGTTCGCGCCGCCGGGGCTGCCGCTATGTCGGTCGTACTTGGCTCCGGCTCAGGGGTCGGCTCGGGCTCTGCCTTGGCGCTTCCGGCATTTTCGGTCGGGGCAGGCGTAAAAAACAACCGGATTTCCCCGGCCTCTAAGGTCAGCCCTTCCGCTGTGCGGGCAACCGTTGACATCGCGCTTAGCGCCGCCAAAAAAACGCGCTCCTGCTCGCTGACATCGCCCGCTAAACAGGCCATCTTAGTGGCATATACGCGCTGCCCGTTCAGTTGGCTGCCCGACAGGCTGTACTGGCCGCCAATATTGTTGCAGCCCGTACTACCCGAAAACTTGTCGGCTGTAAAATCTAAGTGTGCTGCCCGATGGCTATGGGCGTTGAACCGCCTGCCCTGGTTTTCGTAAGCTACGAGCTGCCAATGGGTGTCTGTTAATACCAGCGGCTCTTGCTTGGCGCCGCAGCCTGCCAGCCATCCGGCGGCGAAAAGGAATAATACGGGGAATCTCATTGCGTTAATGTTAGGTAACTTGCATGCGGCCTTCGGGCCGAATAACAAATATAACTCTTCTCCACTAAGATGCAACCCCGTAT
>CAYOTJ010000735.1:0-1932 GCA_964406855.1 uncultured Saprospiraceae bacterium | reverse complement strand
GCCATCTTCCCGGTAATGAGCTCGCTGAAACGCAAAAAAACCTCATGCTCCGAGCGCGCATCCAAGGCGCTGGTGGGCTCGTCGAGGATCAGCAGTTGGGCCTCGCGCATGTAGGCGCGCGCCAGGGCCACCTTTTGCCACTGCCCGCCGGAAAGCTCCACGCCCTGATCGAAGCGCCGCCCCAGCATCTGTTCGTACTGCTCGGGTAGGTCTTCAATCACTGAAGCCGCTAAGCTTTTGTCGGCGGCCTGCACAATGCGCTCCATATCGTCGGCGGCCTCTACCCAGCCTACGGCTACGTTGTCGCGGGCTTTGAGCTGAAAGCGGAAATAATCCTGAAAGATGATCCCAATGTTTTTACGCAGCGAATCCAGCTCGTAGTCGCGCAGGTCCACCCCATCCAGCAAAATGCGCCCTTCGGTGGGCTCGTACAACCGGGCTAACAATTTCACCAAGGTGGTCTTGCCGGCGCCGTTTTCGCCTACCAGCGCCAACTTCTCGCCCGGCTGCATCGCAAACGACAGCCCCCGTAAAGCCCAGCGTTCGCTGTTGGGGTAGCGAAAGCCCACTTCCTCAAATACAAAGCCCTCGCGCACTACCTCCGGAAAAGGCCGGGCGCCCGGCCGCGACACGATCTCGGGCTCAATGGCAAAAAAGTCGAATAAGTCCTGTAAGTACAAAGCGCTCTCTGTAATACGCGAGAAGCGCGTCATAATGCCTTCCAATAACCCCTGCATCCGGCTGAAAGAGCCCGACAGGAAAGTAAGCGTCCCCACCGTGATGAGCCCCGCCACGGCCTGCGCCACAATGTACACATAAGCCAAGTAATAGGCCCCGGCGCCTACCACGGCCAGCAGGGCGCTCCAGCCGGCCCGCCGTATGCTCAGGCTGCGGTTGGCCATATAGTACTCATGCGACAGCTGGGCAAAGCGGTCGGTGATGAAGTCGGCCAGCCCAAACAACTTTACCTCCTTGGCGGTGGTATCGCTGGCCCCGATGTAGCGCAGGTAGTCGAGCTCGCGCCGCTCCGGCGTCCAGCCCCGGGTCAGGGAGTACGACTGCTGGTTGAAGTAGCTCTCGCCGATAAAAGTCGGGATCACCGCCACGGCCAGCAGCAGGATAAGCCAGGGATTGAAGGCAATCAGGCCGCCTGCCAAAAACAGCAGCGTAATGGCATCCTGCACCTGCGACAGCACCATCGACATCAGGGCCGTGCGGCCCGTGGTCTGGCGGCGCGCGCGCTCCAACTTGTCGTAAAACTGCGGATTCTCAAATTGGAAAAGGTCTAATCGGGCCGCATGGGCCATCAGGTCCACGCTGTTCTGGTTAGACACCAAATCCCCCAGCAGGCCGTCTACCAGGTTGATCCCCCGATTGAGCAGGTCAGATGCCACCACCAACCCCAACTCCAGCCCAATGAGCTGCCATAACCGCTCGGCATCGGCCTCGGGCGCCTTCCCCGCCAGCGCCACCACACCGTCGATGATCTCCTTGCCCACGTAGAGCAGCGCCAGCGGCAGGGCCGACTTCAGCAGTCGCAACCCCACATTCCCCAGCGTCATAGCCGCACTGGCGCGCCATATCAGCTTAAAAAAGCGCGGTAAATTGCCGAGGGCGCTGAATTGCTCGCGCCACCCCGGCTTGGGTTCGTCCTGGGCCATAGTCCGTCGTTTATTCAATACGTGAAGATGCTTTAACAACCTTCAGCCCGGCTAAGTTGCCCGTTTGCCCGACAAGCGGCCTTTCCTCTTTTTTGGAGCGCAAGAATAGGTCGCTACCCCTCCCCGTGCCGGCGATCCGGCAATATCGTCATTTAAAAGACAAACCAGATCAATTTATCTGTATAAAACTTTGATTAAATATTTTTATGTGATATATTAGTGGGATTAATTAACTAAAATCAAAATTTTAACCGCCATGAAACTTTCGTTT
>CAYOTJ010000734.1:0-1935 GCA_964406855.1 uncultured Saprospiraceae bacterium | reverse complement strand
GCTTACGCGCATGACCCAATTTAAGGACAAGAGCGCCCAAAACGACGCGGCGGGCGACGACGGCTTTATCTCCGTAGGCCTCTTCGATTATCCGGTGCTGCAGGCGGCCGACATTCTCATCTACCAGGCCGGATTGGTGCCCGTGGGCAAAGACCAGGAGCAACACTTAGAGCTGGCCCGCAACATAGCCGAGCGCTTCAACAACGTCATCGGCAAAGACTACTTCGTCATTCCGCAGCCGTTGTATACCGAGACGCCCAAGATCATGTCGACGGCCGACCCCGCCCGCAAGATGAGCGCCAGCTTGGGCGAAAAGCACAACATCAGCGTATTTGCCGAGCCCGACCGCATCCGCAAGCAGGTGCGCTCGGCCGTGACGGATACCGGTGCCGTGCCGGAGGGCGAAATGAGCCCCGGCGTGGCCAACCTCTTCCTAATGCTGAAAGCCGGCCGCCAAATGGAGGCCTACAACAGCCTGATGGCCGACTACCAGGCCGGCGCCCTCAAGTACGTAGACCTCAAAGAGGCCGTAGCCGAGGGGCTGGTAGCCATCAGCGCAGCCTGCACAGCCCGCAAGGCGGAGTTGCTGGCCAACAAAAAAGCCGTCAAGGAGCAGATCAAGGCCGGCGGCGCCCAAATACGCGCCCGAGCCCACAAGACGCTGCTGGAAGTAAAGGAGTTAACCGGATTGCAAAACGTATAAACCGCCCGCTTAATGAAAATCATGTGCATTGGGCGCAACTATGCCGAGCACGCCCGCGAGCTCAACAACGCCGTACCCGATAGGCCCATCGTGTTTATGAAGCCGCCTACGGCCCTGCTCATTGCCGATAAGCCGCTGTACTACCCGGAGTTTACCCGCGACCTCCACTACGAAGGCGAAATTGTGCTGAAAATAGCCAAAAATGGCCGCCACGTGCAGCCCGAGTTTGCCCGCGAGTACTATCAGGAGATCGCCTTCGGCATCGACTTCACGGCCCGCGACCTGCAAGCCGAACTCAAAGCCAAAGGACAACCCTGGGAATTGGCTAAAGCCTTCGACGGCTCGGCGCCCCTGAGCGAGTTCATCCCCCTGAGCGAGGCGCCCGATGCCGATAACATCGAGTTTATGCTGCACAAAAATGGGCAGACTGTGCAGCACGGCTTCACCCGCGACGCGCTCTTCCACTTCGACGCCCTGATCGTCTTCCTGTCGCAGTACTTCAAACTCCAAATGGGCGACCTCATCTTTACAGGCACCCCGGCCGGGGTAGGCCCCGTGCAGGTAGGCGATAAGTTGGAGGGCTTCATCGTCACCCGATCGGGCCCGCGCCGCATGCTGGGCTGCGAGATCAAATAGCCTGCCCCGCCATGACCAACAAAGACATCGCCCGGGCCTTTCGCGAACTGGCCGAGATCATGGAGCTGCATGAAGAAAATACCTTCAAGATACGCTCCTATCAGAATGCCTACATGACCCTGCGCAAGATAGACCAGCCGCTGGCGGAGCTGAGCCTCGAAGACTTAGCCGCTATGAAGGGCGTGGGCAAGGCCATCAGCGAAAAAATCCGCGAATTGGTGGATACCGGCCAGATGGCTACCCTTGAAAAATACAGGGCGCAAACGCCTCCCGGCGTGGTGGAAATGCTGGGCATTTCGGGCTTTGGCCCCAAGAAGGTGCGCACGGTATGGCAAGATTTGGGCGTAGAAACCATAGGCGAACTGCAATACGCCCTCAATGAAAACCGATTGCTGGAGCTCAAGGGCTTCGGCCTGAAAACCCAGGAAGACCTCAAAGAAAAACTGGCCTACTACCAGCGCTCGCGCAATCAGTTCCTCTACGCCGTATTGGAGCCCGAGGCGATGGCCCTCGACCAGCGGCTGCGCGAATGGCTGCCCGCAGGCGTCCACCTCTCTTTTGCCGGCGCCTTCCGGCGGCAGGCCCCCGTGCTGGAG
>CAYOTJ010000733.1:0-1935 GCA_964406855.1 uncultured Saprospiraceae bacterium | reverse complement strand
CCGCCGTGCGCGACTAGGTGGAATAGCCCGGAATATACCCCGCAAAAGGCGGCGTCACAAAGGTGGGTCGCTGGTAGGGCCACCATTCTTCGGCCAATATCCAACCCACCCCCGCTACGTCTATGGCCGGATTGATAACGACATTGGGGCCGCGCCAGGCGTAGAGTTTTATTTTACCCACATTGGCGCCATCGGAGCCCGCCAGGGGGTCGCCGGGCATCACCAATTCAATGCGCCCCGGAATGAGCGGCAAGCCCGCCGGATGAAATGACGGCAGGCCCGGGTCGCTGCTCTGGCCATACTCCGCCATGCCCCGAATGGCCGACACCGGACGCACATAATCATACCACCCTTTGATGCTCCAGGCCGTAATGGCGGCATCGTGCATAGCGCCGCCCATCAGCAGATAGGCTTTTACATCCCATTCCAGATCATCCAGCACTTCGCCTGTCCCCCGAAAACGCTTGACAAGGCTGGGGTGATCGTTCACGTAGTTGAGTATCGTAAACCAGTGGCCGGGCGGGGTCTCCGACTCAGGGCCGTCGGCCCAAAACTCGGCCAACACCCGCGTGTAGTCTCCTCTGCGTACCCATTGGTCGGGATAAGGCTGGCCGGTAACGGGGTTTATGGGGTGGCCCATATCCTGATTGCCGCCCTCCATCAGGTCATAAAAAGCCTCGTACTCTTCAAAAGTGGTGGGCAGCGACTGGGAGTTGCCGTAGGCGCCCGGCGAGATGTTCCACATCACCCCGTCGTCGGGGGTGAGGTGGGCGCTCCAGGCCGATACCAGCGCAAAATTCCAGGCATACTCCGCCGAACTACCCCCTCCGTCCAAGGTATCCATAGCAGGCGGCGCTCCGGGGTCATTGTATACGGTATAGGTATTGCCGTTGCGTTCGTACAGGGTTTGATCTTCAGGCCCCATGGCAAAGGGCGCCACCCGGCCCCACTCGGGGGTTAGAAAGGGCGGGGTGTTAAACGGAATGACGTTGCCGCTCTGGTCAATAAAAACATCCAGCGTAAGGGGTTGCCAACGATTGAGGTCGAGCAGGTCGGGGTTACCGGGCAGGTCCATGACTAAGGCCGGGTTCACAGGGGCATATACCTGATTGGCGTAGCCGTTCTGCTCGTTGGCGCCGTCCTGCAAACCAAACTGGATGATCTGGGAAGCAATGTAGTTGCCCAGAGCCGCCGGCGACCCCGACTGATAGTTGGTGGCCGTCACATTGATGTTGTAGCCTAATTGCGCCATCAAAGCATTAAAACTGTTGATGGAAGCCGCCGCCCCCGGCGATTGCAGGAAGCGATGCCGCAACACCCGGTAACAAGCATAGCTGATGGCTTCGCGCCGGGCCGCTTCAACATCGGCAGGCGCAGGTACCCCCGCAAAAACAGACGTAAAGCCCCCTACCGTCTTTCCCAGCAAAAACGTCTGGGCAGCGGTATCATAAGCCGCCCAGGCATCGTACATGGCTATTGAGGTATGAAACAGGTTGCGGGCATGCACCGTAGGCCTTGCTAAATCGCGCCGGATGGCCCCAAGTAGGGCTTCATTCCAATCCCGCGCCACCGAATTCTGCGCCACAGCCGCAACGCCAAGCGACATAAAACAGGCCGCTGCCAGCAGCCGAAGGCGGTATATGTGTTTCATACAGGATAATTTTAGGCCAAAGATACGCAAAGCCGGAAATAGGGCGACCTTTCTAAGCAACGGCCTTGTCTGTTGGCCGTCAGTTGATATGGGCCCCGCCGCATAACATTTACTCATTTTATCACCACGGGCGGCGCCGCCGCGTCTTCGCTACGCTCTTCCGGGTAAACGTGTTCCGCCCCGCCCTCGCTACACTCGGTCGGGTAAATCTTATGCGCTCGTGCCTCACGCATACCGCCACGTCTTCGCTGCGCTCTTCCGGGTAAACTTCACCCCCTGGTCCG
>CAYOTJ010000732.1:0-1941 GCA_964406855.1 uncultured Saprospiraceae bacterium | reverse complement strand
TTTTAAAGGCCAGACTGTCCTTTACGCCGCCATAGACAACAACGACCGCCGACCCAAAGAAGCCCCGGAGGAAGACAAACTCACCAAAGACGCGCTGCGCGCTATGAGCGCCGCCGACTTTGCCAGGCTGCCAACTTACCAGGTCCGGGCCTATCTTCAGGAAAACGGCTTCCCGGAAAAATACTCCGTTCAGGAAATCAAAGATCAGATAGCCGGCGGCAAAATAACGCCCGCCACCTTAGCCGAATATACCGACGACGCCAACAGCCTGCTATTCGATACGGAGGTCGTAGGTCTGGAGGTATACCGCAGCGAAGACGGCGGCCAAAGCTGGAGTAAAACCCACAAAGGTTATCTCGACGACGTCTACTACAGCTACGGCTACTACTTCGGCCAGGTGCGCGTATCGCCCGCCGACCCCCAGCGCGTATACGTCTTCGGCGTCCCCGTGCTGCGCAGCGACGATGGCGGCCAAAACTGGAAGGGTATCAACGGCGATAATGTACATGGCGACCACCACGCCCTTTGGATTAACCCCCGACGGCCGGGCCATCTCGTGCTCGGCAACGACGGCGGCATCAATATCTCCTACGACGATGGCAAAACCTGGATCAAATGCAACAATGCTCCCTTGGGCCAGTTTTATGCCGTAGCCGTTGATATGGCCGATCCCTATCGCGTATATGGCGGCCTGCAAGACAATGGCGTGTGGATGGGCTCCCACCAATACGACTACTCCAATGGATGGCATCAGGATGGCCAATACCCCTACCGCGAGCTGCTTGGCGGCGACGGTATGCAGGTAGCCATTGACCCCCGCGACAATGAGACCGTCTACACCGGCTTCCAGTTTGGCAACTACTTCCGAATCAACACCCGCACCAACGAGCGCAAATACATCACCCCCAGCCACGATCTGGGGCAGCCTCCCTATCGCTGGAACTGGCAGACGCCCATACACCTGTCTACGCACAACCCAGATATCCTCTATATGGGCGCCAATAAGCTCATACGCTCCATGAACCGGGGCGATGATTTCGCCCCCATCTCCGGCGATCTCACCCGCGGCGGCCAAAAAGGCGACGTCCCCTATGGTACGCTCACCAGCATACACGAGTCTCCGCTCCGGTTTGGCCTCCTCTACACCGGCTCCGACGACGGCTTGGTTCACCTTTCCCGCGATGGCGGCTACAGCTGGACCAACATCAGCGCCGGCTTGCCCGAGCACTACTGGGTGAGCCGGGTGCAGGCTGGCGCCCACCGCGAATCCACGGTTTATGTAAGTCTCAACGGCTATCGGTGGGACAACTTCTCGTCTTTGCTCTACGCCTCCGACGACTATGGCGCTACCTGGCGCCGCATCGGCCAAAACCTGCCTCCCGAGCCCGTCAACGTGGTGCGGGAAGACCCTCGCCGCCAAGGGCTGCTGTATGTAGGTACCGATCATGGCCTCTATGTGAGCCTCGACCATGGCGCTACCTTCATGGCCATGAACAATGGCTTACCGGCCGTAGCGGTGCACGATCTCGTTGTGCACCCCCGCGAAAACCACCTCATTGTGGGCACCCACGGCCGCTCTCTTTATTTGGCCGATGTGGCTCCCCTGCAGGCTCTCGACGAGCAAGTGCTGGCCGCTCCCCTACACCTTATTGCGCCGGGCGCCCTGCGCAGTCGCGGCAATTGGGGCAGCCATTCGTGGTTCCGCAACGAGCCCGCCGAGCCCCGGATACTCGTCTCCTTCTACGCAGGCACCCCCGGCCGGGCTACCCTTACGCTGCAAGCCAAGGATGGTCCCATACTTCGCCGCATCACGGCCGAAGCCGTTAAGGGCCTCAACCAGCTCAGCTATGACGGCGCCTTTGATGCCGCCCAACTGGAGGCCTATACCGCCTACCTCAACAAAAACCTCAAGCCTGATGAGCGCCCTCGCCGCCCCAAAGC
>CAYOTJ010000731.1:0-1952 GCA_964406855.1 uncultured Saprospiraceae bacterium | reverse complement strand
TTTTTGCATCTTCCCTTTAAATTCAGGGGCCTGCCCCGCATAGCCGCCGGCTCCATAAGCAGCACGGGCGGGGCCGCTACGCTCCGTAGCTCGCTCATCGCTCGGCCAGCTCCTTAGGTCGCTGTCTGCCGCCTTGAGGGCGGCACTACTGCGCATCGCTAGGCCAGACAAAAGAAGACCACGCAAGGCGATAAAACCGCATTATCTTAAGCCATGAACCACCAACTGCTTTTCAAAACCATCGTCGGCTCTCAAGCCTATGGCGCCACTACGCCCGCCAGCGACACCGACTACAAAGGCGTCTATCGGCAATCCATAGACGAACTCATCGGCTTTGGCTACCGCGAGCAATGGGAGATCAGCAAAGACGAGTGCTACTACGAAGTGCGCCGCTTTCTTCAGCTCCTCCAGTCGGGCAACCCCACTGTGCTCGAATTGCTCTACATGCCCGACCGCTGCATCGTACACAAACATCCGGCCTTTGACCTCATCATAGCTCAGCGGCATCGCTTTCTCACCCAAAAGTGCCGCCATTCTTTTGGCGGTTATGCTGTGCAACAAATACAAAAAGCCCGCGGCCTCAATAAAAAAATGAACTGGGAAAAAGCGCGGGTGCAGCGCAAAACGCCCCTCGACTTTGTATACGCCTACGAAAATGGCAAAACCATGCCCCTGACCCAATGGCTCGCGCAAAGAGGCCTGCATCAGCAATGGTGCGGCCTGACCCGGCTCGACCACTTCCGAGACGGCTACGCCCTATATTACGACGAGGCTGCCCACGAAGCCGAAGCCGGCGGCCGCCAACCGCAGCCGCTGGGTTTTAAAGGCGTCGTTCTCGACGACAGCAACGACATCCGACTCAGCGACACCCCCCTCGGAATGGCGCCGCTTACAATAGTATCCTTCAATAAAGACGGGTATTCCGTACACTGCAAAGAATATCGCCAATACCAGGAATGGTTGGAAAAACGCAATGAAAACCGATACGTGGACGTAACCGACCACCAACAGCAAATTGACGGCAAAAACCTCATGCACTGCCGCCGCCTGCTGGATGTAGCCCTCGAAATTGCCCGGGAGCAAACGATTCGCGTAGAACGGCCCAACGCCGACTATCTGCTGAGCATCCGCCGGGGGGCCGTTTCACTGGAGGCCATCATCGATCAGGCAGAGGCCGACCTGCTGCGGCTCGATCAGGCTTTTGCCCACTCGGGCCTGCCCGAAGAAGTAGATAAAAACTTCCTCGAAGAGCTGCTGCTGGCCATCCGCCGGCATCCGTAGCTCCTGAGCCATGCCTCCCCCTACCGCTGTTCCTTGACCTCCACAATTTCCACCCGCCTTTCGCGGGCTGCCGCCGGACTGTAGATCGACGCCCGTTCATCCTCTAAAGCGTCGGCTACTCCGGTAGCGGCCTGGGTCTCCCCAAACGACACCTCCGAGATCACCAACTGCCCGGAAGCAATATAGGTAGCAAATATGCCCTCCCGCCAACTGTCAAAATGCAAGCGCGCCGAAGATACGCGCCGCTGGCCCAGCGCCAGGTTGTAGTCGCTTTGCGCGCGGGGGCTGGTAAAGCCCTTCAGGAAAATTTCCACCCGGTTTCCGCCCTCAAGACGCTCTAATAATATCTCCGAAAAACGCTCCAACTTTTCGTATCCGCCCCGCACTTCTTCTTCAAAAAAGGCTTCCACAAGTTCGGCGGATGCCTCAGCTTTTTCTTCCGGCAAGCCTTGCGTATAGCGTTCGCGGTATTCCTCGCGGCGAGGGTAATAGCGCTGGTAGGTAGTTCCATAAGCCTGGCGGGTAGTGGTGCGTCGGGTGCGCTTGTCGGGCTCGTCGTTGTCGAAATACAATGCCAATGGCAGAAAATCCGACAACTCCCGATAGACGGGCGCCGCCGGACGGGTTGGCAGCGGATCGGGCAACGCCGTTACAACCTCTGTGGGCGTCTC
>CAYOTJ010000730.1:0-1952 GCA_964406855.1 uncultured Saprospiraceae bacterium | reverse complement strand
AAGGTGTGTAGGCGCCTGCCCGGGTTTGTTTCGGACCCGGGGGTGAAGTGTTACAGCAGGCAGCCCCCCCACACTTGGAGGGCCGGCGCGCCTGCCTGCTATACCGCTTCACCCCCTGGTCCGAAACAAACCCGGACAGGCGGCTACAGCCCTTTAAGGGCCGACACCAGCTCCGTCATCACCTTTTTGGCGTCGCCGAAGAGCATTTTGTTCTTGGGATGAAAGAATAGCGGATTTTCGATACCGGCATAGCCGGCGCTCATGCCCCGCTTGACCACTATGGTATGCTTGGCGTCCCAGACCTTGAGCACGGGCATGCCATAGATGGGGCTGGAGGGATCATCTTCAGCCGCAGGGTTAACGACGTCATTGGCGCCTACAATCACCACCACATCCGTATCTTTAAGGAGAGCGTTGGCCTCTTCCAGATCGAGGAGTTTGGGATAGGGTACGTCGGCTTCGGCCAGCAATACGTTCATGTGGCCGGGCATACGACCGGCTACGGGGTGTATGGCATAGCGCACGGTGACGCCGTTGGCTTCCAGCATATCGTCTACTTCCTTGAGTACCTTCTGGGCCTGGGCTACGGCCAAGCCATAGCCGGGCACAAACACAACGGTCTGGGAGTAATAGAGCTGAATGGCGGCATCGTTGAGGTTAACCTCTTTGACCACCATATCGCCGGCAGGGCCTTTGCCGCCGCCTGCGGCTGTGCTGCCGCCGCCAAAACCGCCCACCAATACGTTGAGCAGGGAGCGATTCATAGCGTTGCACATCATAACCGTAAGGATGGTGCCCGAGGCGCCCACCAAAATACCGCCCACCAACATAAAGTTATTGCCGTAAATAAGCCCTGCCGCCGCTGCCGACAACCCGCTGAAAGAGTTGAGCAGGGAGATGACCACGGGCATGTCGGCGCCCCCGATGGGGGCTACAAAATAAACGCCGTAGAGCAGCGACAATACCGTAAATACCAGCGCCAGCGCCAAAGTGCCTTCTGTCATCTGCATCGTGAGCATAACGCCAATGACTAAGGCGCCAATCAGCATGGCCATATTGACCAGGTGCTGCTTGGGCAGCGTAAGGGTGTTGTCTTTGATGAGGCCTTCGAGCTTGGCATAGGCCAAAATACTACCTGTAAAGGCAATGCCCCCGATGAGCAGGGCAAAGAGTACAATGACCATGCCTCCGGCATCGAGCGTCCGTTCACCGCTGTAAAAGAGGTTGAGCTCGATGAGGCCCAGCAGTACGGCGCAGGCGCCGCCTAAGCCATTGAAGATGGATACCATCTGGGGCATGGCCGTCATGGCTACCCTGCGGGCCGCCACATAGCCTATGGCGCCGCCTACAACGAGGGCGCCGATAAGCCAGAGGTAGTTGTTGGAAGCCCCTTCCATAGGGGCCATTGCCGCCGCCAGAATGGCAGCCGCCATACCGGTGCCGGCAATGGTATTGCCCCGACGGGCAGTATCCGGAGAGCTCATGAGGCGAAGGCCCCAAACGAAGGCCAAAGTGCCAAAAAGATAACCCAGATCGACGAGAAATGTAGCCGTCATATCACGCAACAGTTAATCGTTTGCAATGGTCCGCGCGCTACTGGCCGGCCTTTTTCTTCTTAAACATCTCCAGCATGCGATCGGTGACCACAAAGCCGCCGGCAGCATTGATCATGCCCAGCACTACCCCTACAAACCCCAGCGACAGGGTGAGGTAGTCGTCGGGTTTGGCCTCCCGCACCAGCAAAATGGCGCCGATGATCACCACGCCACTGATGGCATTGGCGCCCGACATAAGCGGGGTGTGCAATACCGTGGGCACTTTGGCGATAACCTCAAAACCCAGCAAGATGGTAAAAGCCAGCAGGTAGATGAGAAAGAGGTTGTCGTGGAAAAACTGGAAAAACGCGTCCATATCAGCGCATTTTAAAGAGTAAAATTATCTATCCCTGAGGC
>CAYOTJ010000729.1:785-1953 GCA_964406855.1 uncultured Saprospiraceae bacterium | reverse complement strand
GGCCTGGGCGTAGATAACGGGCTTGAAGGAGGAGCCGGGTTGCCGCCTGGACTTTACGTGATCGTATTTGAAGAAGCGGTAGTCGATACCGCCGACCCATGCCTGTATGGCGCCGGTATGGTGGTCGGCGACGAGGAAGCCGGCATTGAGGTACGACAGGTAGTGCCGGAGGCTGTCGAGGGGCGACATGTGTTGCGGGCCTACGGAGCCATCGCGGTTGCGCACGACGATGCTGTCGAGGGGTGTTTTGAAGATGCTGTCGATGACGGCGGGCGAGGCGCCCTGTTTAACGAGGCTTTGGTAGCGGGGCACCTGTTTGAGGATATTGAGTCGTTCTTTTTCGCGTTGCGCTTTGTTGGCCTTAATGGTAGCTTCATAGGCTGCATTGATGGCCTCAGGGGTAGTATCGGCGGGAGCGATGGTAAGGGGGGCTTCTATTTCCCAGGGGTCGCGTTTGCCGAGCTGATTATCGAAGTTGCGCTGCACCTTGAGCATGTGCTCTACGACGGCCTCTTCGGCATGTTTTTGCAGTCGGGCATCGATGGTGGTATAGATTTTGAGGCCGTCGGTGTAGATGTTGTAGGCGCGGCCGCCTTTTTTAGCGCCATTGCCGTTGATGATATCGGTCAGTTCTTTGCGCAGGTGTTCGCGGAAGTAGGTAGCTAAGCCGTCGTTGTGATCGACGCGGCGGTAGTTGAGTTTGAGGGGTAATTGTTGGAGCGAGTCGACGGCAGCGGCAGGCAGATAGCCCTGATTGCCCATGAGCGTCAGAACAACATTGCGGCGGGTGAGCGACTGCTCGGGGCGGGTAAGGGGATTGTAAGAATAGGTGGCTTTGAGCTGGGCGACTAAGGTAGCCGATTCTTCGGGCAGCAGCTTTGAGGGTTCTTTCTGGAAGAAGCGCTGGCTGGCGGCGAGTATACCGAAGGTATTATCGGAGAAGGGCACGGTGTTGAGGTAGAGTTCCAGCACCTCTTCTTTGGTATACATGCGTTCGAGGCGACGGGCGATCATTACCTCCCTTACCTTATTGATGAGCAGGGAGGCAAAACGAAACTCGCGCCGGGGAAAGAGGTTTTTGGCGATCTGCTGGCTGATGGTACTTCCGCCCCCGGAGGAGCGATCGCCTTTGAGGAGCGATTTGAAGAACACCCGGCCCCAGGCCGTC
>CAYOTJ010000729.1:0-775 GCA_964406855.1 uncultured Saprospiraceae bacterium | reverse complement strand
CCGTCCAGTCGATGCCATTGTGGCGAAAGAAACGAGAATCTTCGGTAGCCACCAGCGCATTGATGAGGTGATCGGGCAGCTCCTTGTAGTCGATTTCGGTGCGGTTTTCGAGGTAATACTTGCCCAGCAGCTTGCCATTGACATCGTATACTTCGGAGGCGATGGGCGTTTGCACGGCCAAGAGATCTTTGCGGGAGGGCATATCGCCGAAAGCGCCAAACTGCACGAGGAGCAGGAACAAGATAAGGGGAGACACAGCTATACTACCTGCTATAGCCGACAGGCGCAGCCAGGCGTAGGCTTTGGGATGAGCCGCTTTCCAGGCCAGGCGGCGCTGGTTGAAGGCTTCCCAACGCCGGCGTATTTGGTTTTTCCATTCCTCTGGCAAGGGGATTCTGTCTAACATTTTCTAGTAGCCATTATCCGGCAAAATTAAGGTCTTTTTGCAGATTGTAGGGATAAGTTGCGAGATTATAGTTTTAAAAGCTTGTTTATAGTTCTCCAAGCCAAGATTCGTGAATCTTGGCTTGGAGAACTATACCTCCTCTGCTCATTGGTTTTCGCGGGCAGGTTCGTGCGCAGGCGGCTGCATAACACGGCTGCCTGTCTGCATTATTTTTTTACCGGAACCATTAATATTGTAACTTTCGCCCGGCGGCCGCGTCTGAGCTGCTACAATTATTTTACTATGCCGCGCGTCGGCAGGTTTTGTGCATAGAAGCCTGAATAAACCAGCGGTCTATGCACAAAACCTGCCAGCGCAAACTATACAATA
>CAYOTJ010000728.1:0-1965 GCA_964406855.1 uncultured Saprospiraceae bacterium | reverse complement strand
GCCGGTAGAGGTCGGCGGCCTCCGGGGCGCCAAAGGCGGCGAGGGCGCGGCGGGCGCCGTCGTTGGGCTGTTGGGCGTCGAAGTAGTAGCCTAAGGCGTAGAACCAGGCGGCGAGGGTGGCGGTATGGGCCGCCTGAGGATCGGCGCCATCGGTGTGGGCCAGCTCGGCGGCGAGTTCGGCTACGCGCTCCGACAGGCGCTCCTGGCGCCAGGGGAGGCGGGGGTCTTGGCGCTGCTGAAAGAAATCGGCCACATGCCGGCGCGCAAGCTGGAGTTGTTCGTCTATATGGGTTTTTTCCTGCATTGGCTTTTGCGTTTGTGGGGTAAAAATAGGCAGTTTGGCGATTTTGGGCGATGTTTTCGGGGAGTGGGCGCATTTTTTGGTCGGCTGGCGGCGTTATAAGCAGGCCGCCATGACCGATAAGTCGGCAATTGGTCTATCTTTGTAGCGCTATCTGAAGACGCCGGTACGGGGATTGCCCCCCGATGCGGCCAAACCACCCCTGCATTCTCTTCCCCCTCCAACGCAGCAGCGCGGCGCTGTGCGCAGTTTGTTCTGCGTGTTGCCGGGGGCGTGTATTTATTGTTTCACCACAGCGAAAATCACATTGTCGCAAAATCACAACCAAAGCGTATGAATGTAAGTGTGCGGTTATTGTGGATGGCTACAGCGTTCTTTGCGGTAGCCTGCAACCAGTTCGCCGAGCTGGACGACATAGAAGAAGTGACTTACGAGGCTGAGTTTGCCGTTCCGTTGGTCAATACGGAATTAGCCATCCAGGATTTGCTCGAAAACTTTGAAGACAACTCCTCCCTGACCATCGACCCCGACGGGCTCATCCGGTTCCGCTACAGTGGGGATGTGTTAACTAAAACGGCGAATGAAGTCTTTGCAGCCATCAACCAGACGCTGGCCCAGGCAGGCGCCATACCCATTGTGGGTCGCCGGCAGGCGCTGCCGTTTACGGCGCCGGGTGGGCTGGTATTCGACCGCATGGACCTCAAGGCGGGCAACCTCATCTACCTGCTCTCGAACCGGCATTCCCGGCCGGTAACGGTTACGCTTACGATGCCCACCGTAACTCAAAACGGCAACCCTGTACGCTTTCAGCACAACTTAGCTGCGTATAGCGGCACGGGCGACGCCCCCGCCGTTACGAACCTCTTTCTGCCCTTCAACCTGAACGGCTATACCATCAGGCCCGAAAACGACTCCATATATATAGAATACTTAGCCATTGACGACTTAGGCGACACCATACCTCCCGCCGGCAACAACCTCATCACCATCAGCACCTTAGCTTTCAGCTATGCCGAGGGCTACCTGGGGCAGCAGTTGTACGAAGGCGGGCGAGATACGATCTACATCGACTTTTTCCGCAACTGGTTTCGGGGCGATGTATACTTTGAAGACCCGGTCATCACCTTCAACTTTCAGAACTCTTTCGGCATTCCCACCCGTTCCATCATCAACGTCTTCGACATCTTCACCGTCCGGAATCAGGTATTGCCGCTACAGAGTCCTTTCATCACCAATGGCATTGATTTCCCTTATCCGGGCATCAATGAAGTGGGGCAGATCAAAGAAACCCAGTTTGTATTCAGCAAAGAAAACTCCAACATCCGGGAAGTGCTGGGCGCCGGCCCTGTGGCCATCGACTACGATGTAAACGCCTTCACCAACCCCGACGAGATCACGGAGATACGGGGCTTTGTCACCGACAGCAGCTTCTATAAGGTGCGGGTAGACGTAGACCTGCCCATGTACGGCTATGCCACTTACTTTTCGGTGCGCGACACCTATGGCCTCAACTTTACCCAGTACGAGGCGGTCAAAAAAGCGGAGTTCAAGTTGGTGGCTGACAATGGTATACCGCTGGCGCTGGATGTGCAGGTCTAATTTTTAGCCGATAGCGGCGTGGTGCTCGACTCGCTGATCACCGATGATCGCGAACGCCACATGGG
>CAYOTJ010000727.1:0-1967 GCA_964406855.1 uncultured Saprospiraceae bacterium | reverse complement strand
ATCCAGTACCAGCGACATATTTTCTATGTACAGGATATCAAACTTGAGTCGCTGCATCATCTGCTCTACGTTCGACGCGTAGCCATACTTTACCTGCCCCCAGGAAGTAATGCCCGGCCGCACTTTGAGCAGGTGCTTGTAATGGGGCGCGCGCTGTACGATAAGGTCAATGTAATATTGACGTTCGGGGCGCGGCCCCACCAGCGACATATCGCCAATGAGCACATTCCAGAACTGAGGAAGCTCGTCTAAACGCCATTTGCGCATCACCGCCCCCCAAGGGGTACAGCGGTTGTCTCCATCATAACTCAACTGCGGCCCCTCTGCCTCCGCATTGGAGTACATCGATCTAAACTTATAAATCGTAAAAGGATTCCCATTCAGCCCAATGCGCTCTTGTTTGAAAACAATTGGCCCGGCAGAGGAAAGCTTCACACGCAAAGCAATATAAGCATACAGAGGCGACAACAACAACAGCATAGTAGCTGAGGCCGCTACATCAATAAGCCGCTTCACCAACCGCTGCCATTTGGGCATCAAATCACGGCGGATTTCAATAAGGACAGCCCCATAAACATGGTTCATCTTTACGGTGCCCAGCATAATGTCATACATATCTGGTATGATCTTCACCAGCACCTGACGGTCGAAGTCAAAAAGCACATTGAGTATTTCACTCAGTCGATTGTGCTCGCTCGTTTCTATGGCTATGATTACCTCTTCTATCTGGTGTTGGCGAATGACATTGGCCAGATCTTCTATTTTCCCTAATTTGGGCAGGTGATTGGCCAACTCGTTGGCGCTTTTGCCGTTGGCGTCAATAAAGCCGGCAAAATGATACCCGAGTCGTTTCTCCCGCCCCGTAATTTCCTGAAATAGGTCCAACGCATTCTGATTGCCGCCTATAATTAACGTATTAAAGGTCACCTCTCCAGCCTTTAGCTTCCAACTGGCGCGCGTCAGCAGAATCATCCGGACCGTAGCCGTGAGCAAAAAATGCAGAAAAAAAAGAGTGAGAAAAGAAGAATAGTAAGTTTTGTAGTTCGTGACAAAATCATCAAGAATCAGCGTAAAAAAGAGAAAAAGCACCCCAAAAAGGCTCAAAAATAGCGTCCTCGCCAAAGCCGCCAGCCTGGAAAGCCGGTAAACATCCTGATACTGATCAAATATAGCATAGAACAATACCCACCCCGCCGGAATGAGCAAACTCCCCCAAACAAAGTTTTCATCTTCACTGAGCGTACCCCAATTCACCTCAACACCTTCCAGCTCTTTGCGGTATAAAAAAAACAAAACCCAAGCCGCCATAGCCGTTACAAAATCTGCACAACGGTAGAGGAAAGTATCAAATTGACGGCGGTTCATCTTTTTGAGCTATGTTTTGTTACAAGGCTTGCCTTGTTAGAAGTGAACGAGTTTGATATTGTCGATCCAGATTCTTGCCGAATCCCGGTCAGTTGGCAACAAGGCCTGAAAAGCAATCTGATATTCCTCCTCCCGACTATTAAAAATCACAGGAGCCAGATTAAAGTAAATTTTATTCCAACTATCTTTAGGCAAAAAGCCAGGGTCATAGTATCGGTTATAGTTGCCTGATTCAGGAGCGATAATGCCAAAGATAACCGGCGCTTCTGCCCGGTAATTGACCTCCAGATAAGCGTAAACGCCTCCGTCTAAAAGCCCGCTATACGACAATCTGCTGGCAACCTCCATCAAGGGAAGGTCTTTGGTCACCATTAGCGTGCCTGCGTATTGCCCCTCAAATGCGCCCGTCTGCGTAAGGCTCAGCCCGGGGCCAATAATGGTATCCGTAAATATCCTGACCCGGTTGGGTTCAAAGTCTTCTATGAAAGCAAACTTGGCATTATCCACGTAGCGCGTAGCGGGCCTGATGGTGTCTATCTCAGTTGGCACAAGATTGAGCTGCACCCGAAACGGTTCAAAAAATGGGTTAATATCCGGCGTGG
>CAYOTJ010000726.1:0-1970 GCA_964406855.1 uncultured Saprospiraceae bacterium | reverse complement strand
GGGGCGCTGCGCGCGTTTAGGGCTCCGCTTAGGCGTGGGGCGCTGCGCGCGTTTAGGGGCCCCGCCGCATATCATCGTCTTCTTGTATCGTCACGGGCGGCGCCGGGTGTTCCGCTCTTATGCGCTCGTGCCTCACGCATACCGCTGCACCCCCTGGTCCGGACAAAATGGGCGGTAAGCAACTCCGTCGGGTATGGTTTTTCAAGTTGAGGTTTTATAGATGCTTGCCTGGGAAAACCTATATACTTTGGCGGAGCTGTGAGCCTCAGGCCGGAGGAGGCTGTGCATTCCATTGGCGTATCGCTTCTACAGCCGGCTTGGGTGCGCCTACCTCGATGCGTTCCCCGTGGCGGGTGTTTTCAAAAAATGACCAGTGGGTGCGGTAGTCCTCAAGGAGGCGCCAGGCGAAGGCTGCTTCGGCGCCCAGCGCGGCGGCCGATGCTAAAAAGGAAGCCGTAGTATGGGCTTGCAGCAGTGGCTCGTCGGGTTGCGGCTCAGTTGGGCTGCGGCGTCCAAACTCGCCTAATATCCAGGGGGCGGCGGCGGGCAGGTCGGTAGGAAGGTGTATGGCGCCTTCGTTGTTGTAGGTGTGCAGGTCGAAAAAATCGAGGTTAAGGCCCGTAGCCGCAATGTGGCTGAGCAGCGGGTAGCGCGCCTGCTCGTAGCCAAAACTGGCGCCCAAACGAGGCGGATGAGGTAGGGCGGTACGCACGCTGCGCAGCACGGCGTCGAGCCAACTGCCCATGATCGGGAACCGATCGGGGGCATGGCGCAGGTAAGTAGCCGCCACAAAGTCAATCTCGTTAACCAGATCGAGGGCATAGACGTGGTCGCAGTAGGGCTCCAATAGCGCTGCGAGCGGCAGCACAACGCGCTCAATAAAGGAGAAAGCCTCGTAAGGATGTTTTTGCACATCAAACAGGCGGCCGTAAAACTGCTGGTATTCAGGCAGCGGAGCGCGGTCTGTGGCGCGGGCGGCCTGGGCATTGTAGCCCGTATTAGGGGCCAGCAGCGTCCAGTAGACGGAAATCTGGCGGGCCTGCGCCAGTTCCATCACCGCTATGATGTTTTGTTGCAGCTCGGGCGCCATTCCCATAGCCGCATCGCCCTTTATCAGCAGCCCTTCTATGGGTTGGTTGTTGGCTTCAAAGAGCCAAAGGCGTATGTGATGGCTGCCGGCCTGGCGGAGCAGGTCGAAGGTGGCCTCTACGGTGCGCAGATCAAAATTAACGACAAGATCGCGGCCATAGTGGGCATTGCCGCCTAAGGGCAAAAACCAGGCTTGGTTGTAACCGGCTATCATGGCAGTAAAGAAGCAACAATGCCGCTCGGAATGAACATGTTGAGTATTCTTGCAGTTTGAGTGCAAAAATACGCAAAAAATACGAGCGAAAACAGGCCGGGCGCGCATCGCGGAAGTTGCCGGCTGGGTTATGCTCCCTCCCGGCGTTGGGGTATGCGCCCCGGACCAGGGGGCGCAGCGGTATGGGCTGGCCGGGCCGGCGCTAAAGTTGGAGGAAAACCTAATGCCAGCCCATAATAGCGGAGCACCCGGCGCCGCGCAGGATGATATAGGGCGCAGACGTTATGCGGCGGGGCCCAAAAAAAACAAAATCTTACAGGAGCCGGCCGGAGGAGGGCAAAACAGCGCCCGCCGCTGCGGTATGTAGGCAGCGGCGGGCGTAGGGTGCGCTATATCGTTTTCCAAGCTGAGATTCACAAATCTTGGCTTGGAGAACTATGCTTAGCGCAGCAGCCTCAGTGTTCCGGCTTGGGTGACGGCGGCCCCATCGGGTAGGCTGAGGGCGGCGCGGAAGCGGTACAAGCCGGGTGGGGCAGGCTGCCCATTGAGGGAACCATCCCAGCCGAGGTTGTCGAGATTGGGGGCAAAGTGACGGCGCAGGAATACGCGTCGGCCTGCCGAGTCGAAGACCTCCAGGCTCAGGATTTGGCGTATGTCGGGGCCGCCG
>CAYOTJ010000725.1:0-1972 GCA_964406855.1 uncultured Saprospiraceae bacterium | reverse complement strand
GGTAGCGGTCAAGCTGATCCGTACGCCCGGCCTGGTGTATTGGGGCAGCGTGCTCACGGGCGTTTGGGCAAAAACAGGCGCCGCCATCAATACCAGCGCCAATAACAGGCCCGGCATTTGGCTTATATGGGATAAACTTTTGAAAGCTCTTGTCAATTGCATAAAAAAAGGCCGCTGATCAGGCCATAACTCGGGGCAAAAGTACGCTAATCCCCCCGGAACGGCATGGCAACCGCCTGACATTTTGCCATTTGCAGGCTTACTTTGTCTTTTTCCGGCATTCCCGCATCCGCCCAATGGCTTTTCTCGTACCTTTAGTTGTCGGCCGCGCACAAAGGCGGTCGCCCTTCCACCTATGCACATCGCCATCATCGGAAACGGCATCAGCGGCATTACCGCCGCGCGCTTCCTGCGCAAGCTCACCGACCACGACATCACGGTGATCTCTGCCGAAACGGACTATTTCTTCTCCCGCACAGCCCTCATGTACATCTACATGGGCCACATGTCGTTTCGCGACACCCAGCCCTACGAGCCCTGGTTTTGGGAGAAAAACCGCATCAGCCTCCGGCGCGCCCGCGTGAGCGGCATCGACTTCGAGCAGCGCCAACTGCGCTTCGACGACGGCCAAACGATGCCCTACGACCGACTCATACTGGCCACCGGCAGCCAGTCGAACAAATTTGGCTGGCCCGGCCAGGACCTTCGCGGGGTAGGCGGCCTGTACAGCTTCCAGGACCTCGAAAACATGGAAACCCACAGCCCCGGCTTGCAGCGGGCCGTAGTGGTAGGCGGCGGCCTCATCGGCATTGAGATGGCCGAGATGTTTCATTCCCGCCACATCCCCGTCACTTTTCTGGTGCGCGAAAACAGCTATTGGGATATGGTGTTGCCCCCCGAAGAGTCAACCATGATCAACCGCCATATCCGCGAAAACGGCATCGACCTGCGCTTGGCCACAGAGCTGCGCGAGATCGCCGACGACGGCAGCGGCCGAGCCGCCGCCGCCGTCACCGGCCAGGGCGAGCGCATCGACTGCGGCTTTGTAGGCCTCACCGCCGGCGTGAGTCCCAATGTGGGCTTCCTGCGCGGTAGCGGCCTCGACATCGACCGCGGCATCCTCGTCGACGACCAACTCCGCACCAACCAGCCCGGCGTGTACGCCATCGGCGACTGCGCCCAACTGCGCAGCCCCCGCCCCGGCCGACGCCCCATCGAGGCCATCTGGTATACCGGCCGCATGATGGGCGAAACCGTCGCCCACCACATCGCAGGCCGGGAGGTGAGCTACGACCCCGGCATCTGGTTTAACTCCGCCAAGTTCTTCGACATCGAGTATCAGGTATACGGCTGGGTACCCACCCAGCCCCAACCCGATGTAGACAGCCTCTACTGGGAGCACCCCGACGGCCGCAAGGCCATCCGGCTCGTATACCGCCCCTCCACCGGCGTCATCCTCGGCTTCAACCTCATGGGGGTGCGCTACCGCCACGAGGTCTGCGAAAAGTGGATCGCCCAGGGCGCCCATATCGAAGAGGTGCTCACCCACCTGGGGTTAGCCAATTTCGACCCCGAGTTCTACGCCGCCTATGAAGCCGAACTGGTAGCCGCCTACAACCGCCGCACCGGTCGCCAACTGCGCCTGCGCACGGGCCGGGGCCTCAGCCAGGTGCTGCGCTTTCTGAGCCAGGCCCGCTAATTCTTCTTTTCCTGAATGCAAACTGCCATCATCGATATGTCTGCCACTTCTTCTACCGCCATCTTCCAAAAAACAGGCATCGCCCTCTTTACCGCCGCGCTATTGCTCTTCACGGGCTCCATCCTCATGGGCCCATTTCGCCTCCAGCCGGCCGCCGTCGAGCAAGCCCTCTCCGACCCCGGTCAGCGGGCCGCCGTAGCCGCCCGCTTAGCGCCCATGCAGCAGCGCAGCTATCCGCACAGCTTCGCCTTTATAGCCGCCCTCGACGGCGCC
>CAYOTJ010000724.1:1658-1981 GCA_964406855.1 uncultured Saprospiraceae bacterium | reverse complement strand
AGGCCAGCAGCAACCCGATCTGGCCGTTGATCTTATCCTGTAGTAGCTCCTGTACCCAGGCCACCGACCGGCCCGAGTACAAAAACTCGATCTGGTGGCGGCGTATGCTGGCTATCGAGCCGTATTGCACGCTCCACACCCGCCCCTGGGGCTTGCCCATGCCGTCTATAAACATCACGTCTATCTCGTGGGCGATGGCTAACAGCACCGCATCGGAACTGATGCGCGCGCCCTTGCTCACCGAGATGCTGCGCACCTCGGCCGGCGGAATCAGTTGCTTGCCCTCCGCCGAGCTCACGGCAAAGAGGTTGTCTTCGCGCCTC